>JAPORV010000105.1 GCA_026710055.1 Aestuariivita sp. | reverse complement strand
CGATCAAAACAGATAACAGCCCCTGACAAAACGCCTGAAATCACGTCTTTGTGAAGACTTGTTACCTCCCTCACGTCCAAAGGTCAACATAAAAATAACAGATTTGTGAAAAAAATGTGTAACCATGTAACACGCGCACCCGTTCAGACCCCGCACCACGCATGATCACTCTAATAAAACAACAACAAAATAACCATAAGATGCAGTCTGCCCATTGATTTACAAAAAGAACTCGCCTCGCAATTTTTTGTATTTGGTTCGTATAGAAAAAACAGGCAATTCTTGCGATCATTATGGATGCCTCAGATTGATATCGCACATGCTGGATGATTGAAACCTGGTTCAAGACCCTCAAGACGGGTGCGCACATTAAAGACCGCCGTCTTGGATACCGCTTCCCATTACCCCAAAAGCCTCGCCTTTGATGCCGTCACAGCGTGCCGCGTGGCGGATATTACCGAACTAGCACGAAAACATCCTGACCTTCCCGTAACCGACATCTCTCCCCATGAGGAAATTGAACTGCTTCATACGTTATTGAAGCCTCAAGGACATCACAACGTGATGATGTAATCTGAATACCACAGGATTAGTATCCAAACATTTGGTGTCGATATGGGTCGGTTCTTATGCTTCGTCTCGACAACTCTTGCAGGGAGCCCAGAAAGTTTGGCAAGGATTGGAGCAACTCCATGAGGCTATTGACGTGCAAGACGCGATCAAAGACAAGGGTTTGAGCCAGTGAAATACCCGAATTCCCCTATGCAAGATACCATGAGAACCGCATCTCACTACAATACCGTGGGTTCGCTCAACAGAGGACCGAACAGAGCGTCACATTACTGCATTGATATTAACTTGAGCCGGTCCGAAGTTAAAAAATTCTATTCACATACAAAAAAAGGAGACTTATATACTTAAATATATATTCTACTACATATAGGAAATGATAGTCAAATTTCCATATATAAAATACTACATATAGTGTTTGTAGATTTAAGTATAAAAGCCCCAAAAAAAGACTGAAAAAAAATAAAACCACGACATGAAAACCTGAGGGAACCAAGCCTGAATTCAAGGCATAATTGTAAAATGCCATTAAGTGCCATTAAGTCTATTTTATACAAAAACATAAATTTGATATTTTTGCATCATTCAGATAACATATATATTAGAACACATATAAGAATATAGAAAATTTCTAATACCATGGGATGTAAGTGTGAAATTTAAGGATTAAAACCACCGAAAGTTATGATCATGGCTGATCTGCAAAAACTGGAAAGATTTTCGCGGTTAAAAGAACGAGACATCACGCTCTTTTTTCAAGGACGGGATGACTTGCTCAAAGACATTGACTATGCCTGCAGAGAAGCTGTTGAAAATATCAAGGCGGGTGAGAAGACAACCTCCGAAACCCGTCTCTTTTATGGTGCGCCCGGTGCGGGGAAGACGTCGCTGTTGCGCGAGATTGAGAAACGGTGCCAACAAAATGTTGGGAGAACATCTGCGCCTATCGTTGTGAATCTGCCTTCCTGTCAATCTCTGAATAAAGAAGAGGAAGTTGTTCTTTATATTGCACAAGCAATCGAAAAAGACACGATGTTTCGCACAACCACTCACTCTGACACGGAAATGAGCGCGTCGGTCTTTGCCTTGCTCAAAGGGATTGCGAGACGAGGGCAGGTGCGCAATCCACCCGATGCCACCTTCTTTAATCTTGGAGCGATGTATAACGATAGCGCTCTCCAGCGCCCGATCATCTTATGTGTGGATGAAATTCAAGGTATTGGTCCTGACGCGAAAGCGATGTTAAGTCTGCTTCATCAGGGGAACCATGGATTACCGATCATTCCCATTTACGCCGGATTGGGCCACTCGTTGCAGGTTCTGATGGAGCATGAAATCTCTCGCCCTGTGAGTGGCTATATCCACAGTGTCGGGGCGTTGGCCAAAGAAGAAGCCTGTGCGGCAGTCAAAGCGATGTTCACAGCGTTTCAAGTGGAGTGCAGTGGTGCCCCCTATGATTGGCCGACGATTCTCGCCGAGCGCGCGGACTGTTGGCCGCAGCATCTTCACAATGGCATGCGGGCGTTGGCCCGCGAACTCGCGCGGCCAGAGGTGAATGGCGTGTTGCGTAACGTCTCAATTGAAACCATTTTCACCACCGAACAAGCGTTTCGGGATGAAGCCTATGGATGGCGGATTTCGGATACGTTACGCAAAACAAAAAAATTAGTCGCGCAAGTTATGCAGCATGTTACAGCACGTCCGTATGATCTTGAAAAAGTCGAAGCTCTTGTTCTCCTACTTAATAAAAAATCTCCTTCTGATCCGGTGCTAAGGAGTTCCTCTTTACCCAAGGATATGGATGTGTCCGATTATGTAAACCATATGGTTCACCGTGGACTTTTACAAGAGTTTATCAACTCTGAAAAGAAGGTCGTGTTGCGCTGTCCAATCCCATCGCTTGCAACCTATGTTATGAATCTCGGGGGCGTAGATCCAACACATGAGCCACTAATCATCAAACGATAGACTTCTCAAAAAGATAGGAATGATGATTCTGACACCCATGGGATGTAAGTGTGAAATTTAAGGGATTAAAACCACCGAAAGTTATGATCATGGCTGATCTGCAAAAACTGGAAAGATTTTCGCGGTTAAAAGAACGAGACATCACGCTCTTTTTTCAAGGACGGGATGACTTGCTCAAAGACATTGACTATGCCTGCAGAGAAGCTGTTGAAAATATCAAGGCGGGTGAGAAGACAACCTCCGAAACCCGTCTCTTTTATGGTGCGCCCGGTGCGGGGAAGACGTCGCTGTTGCGCGAGATTGAGAAACGGTGCCAACAAAATGTTGGGAGAACATCTGCGCCTATCGTTGTGAATCTGCCTTCCTGTCAATCTCTGAATAAAGAAGAGGAAGTTGTTCTTTATATTGCACAAGCAATCGAAAAAGACACGATGTTTCGCACAACCACTCACTCTGACACGGAAATGAGCGCGTCGGTCTTTGCCTTGCTCAAAGGGATTGCGAGACGAGGGCAGGTGCGCAATCCACCCGATGCCACCTTCTTTAATCTTGGAGCGATGTATAACGATAGCGCTCTCCAGCGCCCGATCATCTTATGTGTGGATGAAATTCAAGGTATTGGTCCTGACGCGAAAGCGATGTTAAGTCTGCTTCATCAGGGGAACCATGGATTACCGATCATTCCCATTTACGCCGGATTGGGCCACTCGTTGCAGGTTCTGATGGAGCATGAAATCTCTCGCCCTGTGAGTGGCTATATCCACAGTGTCGGGGCGTTGGCCAAAGAAGAAGCCTGTGCGGCAGTCAAAGCGATGTTCACAGCGTTTCAAGTGGAGTGCAGTGGTGCCCCCTATGATTGGCCGACGATTCTCGCCGAGCGCGCGGACTGTTGGCCGCAGCATCTTCACAATGGCATGCGGGCGTTGGCCCGCGAACTCGCGCGGCCAGAGGTGAATGGCGTGTTGCGTAACGTCTCAATTGAAACCATTTTCACCACCGAACAAGCGTTTCGAGATGAAGCCTATGGATGGCGGATTTCGGACACGCTCTCTGATCACCGTGCATTGGTGGCTCATGTGATGCACCATATTGTGCACTCAAATCCAACGCGTCCTGACGTCAAACGAATAATCAGAAGCCTTCATGAAAACACTCCACACATCCTTCCGACGGATACAACAGTGGATAAATTTTTTAATCACCTTATTCATCGCGGATTGCTTCAAGAATTTAACCGGAAAGATGCTGATGGAGGACTGAACAAAATAATCCAATGTCCCATCCCGTCGCTCGCGGCCTATATTATAAAATTAGGTGGTATCGACCCAACGAGTAAACCATTGCCCATCACTTCGGAAACTCCTTAAGAAAATACGAATGATAGGTCCTAATTCCCCCTGAGATGTGGTAAGAAAAGTTCATTAAAAATGACTATCATTTTTGAAGATTTTAACTTCTCGGTTCAAGAAGGCGAAACGATCAATGTAACACTAGAGTTATACCGATTAAGTATAAGTTTAAATCCAGTGGTTGTAGTAACGTATTTAGACGATACCATTAAAGACGTTGACTTTTTACCCCGTCAAGAAAATTTTTGTTTACCGCACCAGGAAGGTGTACATCCTGATAATTGCCACCATCTTCATCTTGACTGCAAACGTATAAGATAGAATTCCAATTTGGAAACTGAACAACAACATCCCATAACGACGCCTTCCGATGATACCATATGGGACCATGTCAAATATTCTTTTCAAACCGCCACCCTTGAAAAATTCATTTCAGAAGAAGACGATAAGACCCTAATCATTCGGCTCGCAGATTCTCTGGATTCTCTTGATGGGATATTTAGCATGAAAATCCGAATACTCTTATGGTAACAATTCGCAATAACCTTTAAAAAATTCATGTCTCTATATGTTCCTGGGAAAGGATTAATGTTATTAGATCATTTGCTTAGAGTTTAATGCCCTTCAGTAAAGAACAGTATAAAGCTCATTGACATGCTGAAAGCTTCTGATACCTGTGATCATACGATATAATCGAGTTTCATAATGAAAAACCGGGAAATATCATCCTCAATGTTTGCGTGATGGAAAAGATCAAGCGTAATGAGACTATATTGTCTTACATGACTCTTGGCAAAAGCGAACGGGATCTTCAAACGAATCAGATATCAGATTTGTGTTTAGCTCGGCCAAAAGCATGTGTTGATCCAGCTTTGGAAGAAGCATTGAGGGTATTGTACTACCTGCTCGAGACAAAGCGAGACGACTAGTCGGTCGTACTTCAACCCGAACCGAAGGACGCAGAAGATGTTTTGATGTTTTCGGATGAGTTTGAAAGTATCCTTTAATTCGTTTTAGTCAATCACTCATAAAAAGATACTAAATTGACTTGTCTTTTAGGCGCATAAATAACAAAACACTGAGTTAAATTTCCTTTCTTTTAAGATAATAATTTGTAGCAAACGAGTTGCTAATTAATGTCAAATTTTAACCATATGCTTTCCCCACTTAATTTAGGATTTACGACGTTGAAAAACCGCGTGGTCATGGGATCAATGCATACAGGTCTTGAAGAAACAAATGATTGGAATCGCGTGGCGGAATTTTATGCTGAGCGCGCACGAGGCGAAGTTGGTCTAATGATTACAGGAGGAATTAGCCCAAATAAAGAAGGTGCCGTATTTCCCCGTGCCGCAATGATGACAAACACAGAAGACGTAATTCATCATTCAATTCTCACCGAAAGAGTGCATAAAGAAAATGGCAAAATTATTATGCAAATCTTGCATGCAGGACGTTATGCCTATAGTCCTGAATGTGTTGCACCGTCACGTATAAAGTCTCCGATTTCACCTTTTTTTCCGAAAGAATTAAGCCACGATGAGATCGAGAAGCAAATAGATGATTTTGTTAAATCTGCTTACCTTGCACAACAAGCGGGTTACGATGGCGTTGAAATTATGGGGAGTGAAGGATATTTTATTAATCAGTTCATCGTCAGACATACAAATCAGAGAAATGATGGTTGGGGCGGAGCATACAAAAACCGTATTAAGCTTCCAATAGAAATTATACGTCGTGTCCGTACCGAAGTTGGCACAGATTTTATAGTAATTTATCGCTTATCAATGCTTGATCTTATTCCTAATGGATCAACTTTTGGTGAAGTTATTCAGTTAGCTAAAGCTGTCGAACATGCTGGCGCAAATATTATCAACTCTGGAATTGGATGGCATGAAGCCCGAATTCCGACTATCGCAACATCTGTACCCAAAGGAGCCTTCGCTTGGGTGACAAAAAAACTTATGGGACATGTTTCCATCCCGGTCATTGCCTCCAATCGTATTAACACTCCGGAAATCGCCAATGATATAATAAAGCATGGTTGTGCCGACATGGTATCAATGGCACGTCCATTCTTAGCAGATTCTCATTTCGTCAGGAAATCTAGAACTAAAAAAGCACAACAAATCGCGCCATGTATTGCCTGCAATCAAGCCTGCCTCGACCATACATTTTCTGGAAAAATATCAACATGTCTTGTTAATCCTCGCGCCTGCCATGAAACTGAATTGGTCATCCAGCAAACTCCTAATCCCAAAAACATTGCGGTGGTCGGAGCCGGACCCGCCGGTTTATCAGTAGCAATTACTTGCGCCGAGCGTGGTCATCACGTCACGTTATTTGAAAAATCAACTGAAATTGGCGGCCAACTTAACTTAGCAAAGAAGATCCCAGGAAAAGAAGAATTCCGAGGCTTTGTTGACTGGTATAACGAAATGACCACAGTCTATCACATTGACCTTCGTCTTAATACCGTTGCATCAGTAGATGCACTGCATCCTTTTGACGAAATAGTTGTGGCAACCGGTGTTGTGCCCCGAAACCCACATATTCCCGGACAAAACAATGGAAATGTGCTGACATATATTGATGTATTACACGATAAGGCGCCGGTCGGCGAGAATGTCACCATTATTGGCGCCGGGGGCATTGGGTTTGACGTCACAGAGTACTTGGTTCGCGATGGCAAGGGCACCAGTGAGAACTTAGCAGAATGGATGATAGAATGGGGTGTTACTGATCCGGCTAAACATGTCGGAGGATTGGCGCCGGAAGGCCCGCACACTAAATATCCCAACAGAAAAATAACATTGCTCCAACGAAAGAACGAAAAGCACGGTGCTCAATTAGGAAAAACAACCGGATGGATTCATCGAACATCCCTTAAAAGAAAAAATGTGGATTTTATTGGTGGCGTCAATTATGACTTTATTGATGGCGACGGATTACATATTAGTTTTGGCAAACAAAGGAATAATCCAACTCGTATTAAGGCCGATACGATTGTGCTCTGTACAGGTCAAGAGCCTTTAAATACTCTCGCCAACGAATTGATGTCGCATAAGAGACCTTTTCACGTCATCGGCGGGGCAGCAAAAGCTGCCGAATTAGACGCCAAGACTGCAATCAATCAAGGCATAAGGCTTGCAGCAATCCTGTAATCAGGATGATCAAAATTCTCATTTGTTAGTTTAAATTAAAGCACTCGCCAAAATGAACTGAACATTCGTATTGTAAGGTATCGGTATCATGATGTCCTTTTATTTAAAAGAGATCTGGGTTACGCCAAACGACCCGAAATCTACGTGAATTTCAGCACCCGATGGACACTCAAGAGGGCGAATAAAACTACCTGAAAGGATGATTTGATTCGGTTCGATGCTTTGCCCATATTGCGACATCCGCTGCGCAAGCCACAAGACACTTTTCACCGGATCATTGAGTACCCCCGCCCCAAGACCGGTTTCTTCTACCTCGTCGTTACACGACGCGATCGCGCCGACCCACCTCAAATCGAAAGCATCAATAGCATGGCGCTGCGGCCCAAGAACAACACCTGCATTGGCTGCATTGTCGCTGATAGTATCAAAAACTGTGCGTGTTGCGCCTGTATCTGGGTCTTGTTTCACAATCCGAGTATCAAGAATTTCGATTGATGGTGAGACATAATCAGTTGCAGCAATCACATCGTCACGAGTGACACCGGCACCCCCTAATGCGGACTTCATCACAAAAGCGATCTCAGCCTCGATCCGCGGTTGAATGAACCGCCCCTTTGGCACAGTAGAGCCATGTTCAAACACCATATCGTCGAATAGGATGCCGCTATCAGGAATGTCGATGTTCAACGCATTTTGCATCGCTTTGGACGTCAGACCGATTTTCCACCCGATCACTGATCGCCCTTGTCTCAGCTTGACGCCGTAAATGGCATTTTGAATAGCGTAGGCATCATCCATCCCCATCTCAGGATAACGCCTTGTGAGCAGACCAATCTGGTCACCACTCGCTTCCGCGTCGAGCAGATCGTTCGCAGCCTCTATGCAGTCTTCGGGAGTCATAAACGCTCATCCACAATGGTATTACGAAGTATGCCGATCCCATTCACTTCGATTTCTACAACGTCCCCAGGTTTCAGGAATTGTGGCGGATCAAGCCGTGCTCCCGACCCAGTAGGTGTACCAGTTACAATGATATCCCCGGGTTCAAGTGTCATGAAGGTAGAGATGTACTCGATCTCACGCCGAATGGAATGCATCATCCG
Source organism: Aestuariivita sp. (assembly GCA_026710055.1). Taxonomy (GTDB): domain Bacteria; phylum Pseudomonadota; class Alphaproteobacteria; order Rhodobacterales; family Rhodobacteraceae; genus JAPORY01. The sequence continues at coordinate 7,372 of JAPORV010000105.1, read as the reverse complement.
GGATAGAACATCATCTTGTCGCACCTCTCCATTAACCCGTGTGATAATACGTGCGGCATCAAGCTGAGCTGCGTCCTTAAATGGTACGAGCCAAGGCCCCATTGAACCAGATTTGTCCCAGTTCTTACCTTGCGTCACGTTAAACTTCGCATGGCGCACCCAATCGCGAATAGTCCCTTCGTTACAAAGGGTGACTGCCGCGATATAATCATAGGCATCTTCTTGTGAAACTCGGCGGCCTGTCTTACCAATAACAATAGCGACTTCGCCTTCGTAATCGAGTTGTGGACTTTCCGGCGGTCGGATCAGCGGGCGGTTATGACCCGTGAACCCAGAAGCAAAACGAGGAAATAAGGACATATATTGAGGTTGATCGCTGCAGTCCTTGTATTCGGCGTTGCGACCAGGAAAGTTCACCCCAACGCACAGGATACGTCGAGCATTTGGCATTACCATTTCAAAATCGAAATGAGTGTGGGTTACAGCTTTGTTGTCTGCACAGACATCTAATGCCTCCAACCCGCCTGCGACGACCACATCATGAAGCGTTGGCCATTGCGGAAAGTCAGCGACGAGCGACACCGCGCCATCCTCTGTAATCGCACCGTAGTGAGTTTCGCCATCTGCACTGTAGGTTCCAAATTTCAAATACTCTTCCTCCAAACTTACTCGTTGCAAAGATGCTGCCACCTTAGAGTTCGTAACATCTTCCTCTGCTCAACATTAGTCGCATCATCTGACGTCTTCATCCGCAATTCCACCCATGCAGATTTATTTCAATTCCGAGAAATCATCAAGATCATGAAGCAGACACTCACCGCGTGCCTGCCAAAGCAGCTTTGGATTCTTCGATTTAAGTGTCATGGTGCGATGACAGGTCCATCGGCTCCTCGATCTCCGACGTCATTATTTCCTTCTCGGTCATCTCCTCGTCCCCCCACAAGATTGTCGCTAACACCATCGCGTAAGTCTTTTGATAAAACTGTTTGTTCAGGTTGTATATTCCGTCGTCCAGATTGATCTGATCCAGAGTCGACAATCTTATCTCCGACTCGTTCAACTCTTCCAAGTACTGCAACGTCGCCGGTCTCCACTCCGCTCGATTGTTCACTAGGGGTTGAAATTGTTTCTCGATTGCCATCTGTTCCCAGTTGTTGTTTTCCAACATCTTGATTTCCTTTTAATAATGCGTCGATCTCATCGGGCGTTGACATTCCTTCATTGTCAAAACCAGGGTAAAACCGCACGGCTTCGTAAAGAGTTCTAAGATACGGACGGACGGACTCTCCAAGATCATCAATCATGGCTTTTGAATAATCAGCAAACTTGCGAGCACCTTTTTCGATATGATACCCGGCTATTGTTAACCCAATTGTCAACAGCTCCGGATCAATACCGACGTTGATTTGCGTCTTCGGACTAGCTTTAATGGTCGAGTCCTTAGTCTCTGCGCCTACAAACGTTGTGCCATGTTTAAACCAGCTTTCCGGCGCTGCAGCACCCCAAAGCGTTTGACGTTGCGGGTCATGCAGATCCCATTTGATTGGCTCAAGGTCAGGATCCACTGTCTGATAATCAGAGCAGTATATCTCGATTCGGTGACCATCTGGATCAATAATGTAGAGGAAAAACGCGTTTGAGATACCATGCCGGCCCGGCCCTCGCTCAATGTTGTTAACGTAACCCGTCGTTGCCATCAGATCAAGAAGATCAATAATGTTCAAAGGCGATGGCACCCAGAACGCAACATGATGCATCCGAGGACCGGTCCCGTTGGTGAAGGCCATGTCATGGACACCACCCTTTCGATGTATCCAAGCGGCCCAAAGTCGCTTACTCTCTTTATCTTCAGTGTATTCCGTTACCCGGAACCCAAAATCAGAATAAAACGCCACACTTTCATCCACGTTGGGAGTGAAACAGTTGAAATGGTCGATCCGCAGCGGTTTGACGCCACGATATAACATATATTTCTGATGGATTGGCTCTAGCCGGTTCATCTTATGATAAAATTCAAGTGGGATGCCCATATTGTCCGAGGTCAGAACTGTCCGGCCTTGATAGGGGCGTTCTATCCATCTGGTCGGGCGACCCTTGGACTGGAAATAGGTTTCTGCCTTATCCAAGTCGTCCTCGTCAAACGTCTTGAATCCTATCACTTCGACCGTTCCAGGCCGGTCGGATTTTTGCAGGATCATGCAATGATGACCGCGCTCTTCCATGGCGCGCAGATATACATGCGTGTCGCTCTCATCGGTCACCTGCAAACCAAGAATGTCCGTATAAAATATTTTGGATGCAATCAGATTGCGTACATTGAGACACACATGGCTCAGACGAATGATATTGAAATCAGGATAAAGGTTGGGTTTAGGAACAGGCATCTCATAATGCTCCTAACTTAGTGATTTTGTGCTGGCCGGTCGCAAAGCCGATGTGCTTTTGCTCCATATAAAACTCGAACGACCAATCCCCACCATCGCGGCCAATTCCGCTGGCTTTAACACCACCGAAGGGTGTTGGCAGATGGCGCACATTCTCGGAGTTCACCCAGATCATTCCCGCTTCGAGCTTGTCAGTGAAACGCAAGGCTCGGGTTAGGTCATTGGTCCAGACATACCCAGTAAGACCGTAAAGCGTGTCATTAGCAATCTGCAGTGCTTCTTCCTCGGTTGAGAATGGAATGGACGTTAGGACAGGGCCGAAGATCTCTTCCTGAGCGATGCGCATTCCATTGTTGGCCCCGGTGAAGAGCGTCGGACGCACGAAGTAACCTTCGTCCCCAATAACCTGACCGCCAGCCGCAATCGTCGCGCCATCTTCCTTAGCGATGTCGAAATAGGAAGTGACCTTGTTGAAGTACTCTTCAGAAACCAGCGGGCCAATTTCAGTGGCCGGATCCAGCGGGTGTCCAACGCGGATGTTGTTGACCCGCTTGACCAAACAGGTTTCGAACTCCTCGCGAATCGTGTCTTGAATCAAAAGCCGGGAAGACGATGTACAGCGTTCACCATTGATCGAATAGATCATGAAAATCACCGCATCAAGCGCGCGATCAAGATCAGCATCATCAAAGACAATCACCGGGTTCTTGCCGCCTAATTCCAAATGGTTGCGCTTGAGCGTGTCAGCGCCTTGCTTGGTGATCAAGCTGCCAGTTCGGCTTTCGCCGACAAAAGCGATGGCTTTAATTCTCGGATGCTCGCAGAGCGCTTTTCCAGCGCCTTCGCCAAAGCCATTGACGGTGTTAAGAACACTGGGAGGCAAGCCTGCCTCTTCGGCGATCTCAACTAACAGCCGTGCTGTAAGTGGCGAAGCTTCTGCTGGCTTATGCACCACCGTACAGCCCGCCGCGAGGGCCGGAGCGATCTTCCATGTTGACAGCATAAACGGCGTATTCCACGGCGTGATGACACCAACAGGGCCGATCGGCACACGCGTCGTGATGTTCATCAGCGTCGGTGATTTCAAATGCTGCCCGTCACGAGCTTGCACCACTTGATCGGCGAAATAGCGAAAATTCTCAGCCCCGCGTAGCGCCGCCTTAGACATAAACTTGTAGGCCTGACCGGTGTCCCAGCATTCGCAGAGCGTGATCTCTTCAGCCCGCGCCTCAATCCCTTCTGCAATACGGATCATGATATTGCGCCGCTCAATCGCAGGCATATCACGCCACTCAGTAAAGACATCGTGCGCAGCTTTGGCTGCTGTATCGATGTCCACTTCGGCCCCATGAGCCACATCACAAATCACGCTTTTATCAACAGGAGATGTCGACTGAAACGTGCCTTGGCTTCCTGGAACATCCCGACCGGCAATGTGGTTTTGAATTCCAGATACTCGGAAACGGTCAAGAAATTTGTTTAATTTGAAAATATTTTCATCAAGTTTGCTCATATCAATCCTCACTCGGGTCTCAATAGTCGTGAATGTATTGGAGTGTCTTTCCAACTGAGATCGGGATTGATCTCTCTAATTTCGAGTGAAAAGGTGAAATGCGGAGTGCTCAAAGGAATCTTCAACGCGAGCTGCCCAGCTACAAACAAGGCATCACCTACTGCACGCAATTCGTTCTGATTGCGGCCGGCCCCGACACTCAGCGTCATTGCGACAAAGTCATTCTCGGCAAGGCCATCCGCTATAATGGCAAAGTCTGCCTTATGAGCTCGGACGCGAATCCCGGCGTCTGGAAATAGCGGAGACGCCAACATGACGGCGTGCATTGCCTGGCAGAGGGCGGGAATATCAGCGCGATCCCGCAAGGCTGGGGAGTATTCGACTGAAAGGTGCGGCATGCTCATAACTTTCTGCTACTGGGTCGTTCGGGCATTTGGCGAAGATGTCCCACCGCCCGGATGTCTGACATAAAAAGCTACATGTATCAATCCCTCACGCAAGTTGTCGCGGAGCACGGCATTAATACGATGTTTGGTTTACTCAACGATTCAAACCTCTTCTTTACTGACCATTTCGTACGCAAAGACGATGGGAAGATGATCTCCGTCACGAAAAGCCCATCAAAATGCGTCTGGATTACCAAGTGCGACTTGAATAGCCGTTTTTGTCGCCATTCATTAATCCCAATACGGATGTCTAAATATCCGAACCAATCCAAATCACGAACGCCGTTTTGAACACCCGAAACACGAGAGCAATGCATCCGTCCACATTAACCCACTCCGCCACCGACTGAAAAAAGCCAGAAGAATCATATGGCACGGTGATTAATCCAAGCACTGCAATGATCATACTCAGAACCTGAACAATTCACCATCCAGTCCGCGTCTCCTAACCATACCAGTTTCGACAGAAACGTGTCAGCTTTCATTTATAACCTAGAGGAAGTCACAATGTTTTAGTATCAATTTTATGATGTTTGATGTTGGTTTTTATAGACACCTCACCGTATCAGTTTGTAACATCAGAATAATTTTACAATTCCTTTGGAATTGGCTATCAATGCGGTCAAAAATATAGATTTCCAGATGACCGAATTTAAACACCAGGCACTAGAAAATTTCATCAACGACAAAAGCGGTGTATTCCCCCCAGTATTTGTCGGCCGCAAAGATATCATTGATGAAGTTATCACGACATCGCAACGCGCCTTTGAACGTGGTGATGCGCCGCCCAAAAACACGATTATCATACAAGGTGCACCGGGCGCTGGCAAAACATCGGTCTTAACTGAAATACAAAATAAGGTCGCACGAGAAGAAAGCCAGTCACGCCCTGTCATCGTAACACCCGCTGATATTGAAACACGTCGAACCGAAGTGCTGAAAGCCATTGCTGTCGTGGCATCCAAACCAAAATCTGATTGGCTTAACATGGTTAAAACTGTAGGCTCCGACTTGGCCCAAAGAGTCGGCAGCATCAGTTTTTTATCGTTCAGCGCTGATTTTGCAAACATGGTAAAGGAAACCGAGCCTGAAGACCTCTTCGCCCTACGGGATATGCTTCCTCCTGAAAAGTGGGGCAACCCGGTCATCCTTGCTATTGATGAGGCTCAGCGGTTTTCGGGAGACCATACAACGCTTCACGCTCAGTTTTTGCAGTATATTCACGACGCCAATCAGATACAGTTGCCGCTAACCCTCGTCTTCGCCGGTTTAGGGGACACAGACAAACGGGTAGATGAAATAGGAATTACTAATGGTGTTTTCCCCTATACAATAGGAGCCCTCACACCAAAAGAACTCGAACAGGTTGTCGACGGTTTCTGTAAATATTTTGGCCTCAGGATTGGTTCACAATATGAGCGACTCCATTCCTTTTTTAACTCAACCGAGTGCTGGCCCCGTCATATCTACTGGACGCAAAAAGCTCTATCCGAATCAATACTTCAGCCCGATGTAAACGGTCATTTGGATAGAATCACTGATTGGACAATAGCCGAGAAGCGTCGTGATCAATACCGCATAGGATATTACGAGAATAGAAATTCAGAAGAGATGCGCCGTTCGAAAAAACTCGTTGCAGCCGTACTTAAGTTGATTGAGTCTCATAATATTGCGGACATGCCATTTGATTTGACAGATATTGGTAATCTCATTGACTGTTTTCTAGCGAGATTCGCCCGGTCAGACCGTGGATGGCGCGTCCCTGAAAAGTTTGGTGCAGGTGATGGAGCCGTTGATCGTTACATTTCACATCTTGTTCATCAAGGTGCACTCGCGAAAGATATATCGAATGTCACATACCTTTGTCCAATTCCCAGTTTTCAATCCTATTTGGTAGGGAAAGCGAATTTTACACAAGAAGAGAAACTGTATATCGCGGAGAAGTTGACGTCCTCTCTCTCATAAAAAGATCAATGTGACCCAAGGGTATGGTTCTCATATGGTGTGGGGCGAATTTTGTAAACCATTGATATGACACGATAATTGTTTGTCGAATCTTGCTCATCACGCAAGATTCACCTGATTTTGCGAAACGTCGTTCGATCGATCTACATTTTTCCCTATCTGACCTTTTTCGCTGCTGCTATTTGCTTTTGTTGGGAATGTGGTAGAGTGCCCCCACACCATATGAAAACCACACCCTGACCCAATCTGTGGATTGATAATAACTTCACTTTATGCAAAACTAACTGATCAATTCATATCAGTATAGAATTCCACCCCTTTCCTAAACCAGCCCGAAAGTAGGCAATCGCGTAAGCTAGGCATAGTCGATGTTATTGGATAACGACATGGTTTTTCGTTCAGTAATGGACATAACATCCAAGACCTAACAATCTCACACACGCTTTTCGGCTTATGCCAAATTGAAAGTACATTCGCGTTCAAGCGCGCAAATGACGTTCTTTACGACAGGAGCATTTGTAAGAACATTTCGTGGAACGAGGGCGTTGATCTCGTCTTGTTTGTAAATTGCCCCCTGATTACTCGAGATAGGCTGATTACGGCTTTCGCATAATTTCTAAATGCAAAGAAGTACGCACATGTGTTCGTTTCATTATCAATGATTCTAAGAATTAAACTCTCATTACTCTTGTGATATCATGTGATCTAATTCACTTAGTTCTTCTGATTTGAAACGCGCCCGTTCAATTAAATGCGTTTGAAAACTCGGAATGGGACATACAAACGTATCTTTTGTGATATCTTCAGCTAATGCGCCTTGATGAATGAGATGGCGAATATATGAGCGTGCTGTCTGGTTATCTGGAAGCAACCATGCCTCATCATCATGTCCTCTTTGTGCACATTTTTTTAAAATATTTGCAATGGCCGATAGTGTAAGATGTTGATTGTTTTGCTCATAACGATCAATTGAACGCATCAATGCCCCAACAAGCTTATTGGACATTTTCATAGTTGATGATGTGCGATCCTCATAATAACCCAGTCTGAATTGGTCACGTCGT
>JAPORV010000186.1 GCA_026710055.1 Aestuariivita sp. | reverse complement strand
TGTCATTTGTTTTTCGGTATTTTCGCTCTGACTGTTGATCAGTGACGAAGACTGCGCACCTGATAGCACCGTTTATTCTGTTTTTGGCGTCGAGGCATATGCCGTCGACAGGTTCCGCTTGCGCAGATGTTCATATTTTGCCCACTATGGTGATGATGTGAGCTGATTTTGTCGAATAAATCGGCTTCAGGGGACTTGTATTCATTGAGCGATTGCTTGAATTCTAAACAACCCTTTCTTCCGCCATCCAAAAAAAATCCACCGCTGACTTTTGCAAGTGGCTCTTAACTTAAAATACAAATTACTTTACAATTCCAAAGGCTAAGAGAACCGCTGAAATATTGAGTGTTGTGAAGATAATACGCGATTTCCTTGACAATGACGCTTGCTAGGCGTGGCTGAATTAAATATCAGACCGGGCGCTGCTCTGCGGCATCTACAATCCCTTTAAAAGCAACACCTTCACACTTTCGGGCTTGCGTAGGGAAAACAAAATCGGGGGTTCATATGCAAATAGCCTTCTTGCGAAAACTCTTCTCCAGTGTATATTAGTAACATGCAACAGGGTTGAGAGAAATGTCACCGGACATGATAGCGGAGGAATGGGCGGTTCGTAAACTGGGTATGCGCAAAGCAAAAACCGGCCAGCGTGGCCACGACGGCGTTTTGCCTTGCGGAAGGAAGATCGAAATCAAATCAAAGAAGTATGGGGCGCACTCGGATTCCGCCACCTATGTGGACCTTTCGGAGGCAAAGGTGGAAAGCGAAGACGCTGCCGATTTCCTGCTGGTTGTGTTTGTTGACTATGAAACAAGAGAGGTGGTAGAGACTTTTTTACGGAGCATGAATTATGCTCGTGAAATCGCGAAAGCTAAAACTACATACCGAATAATGATGAGCGACTTTAAAAAACCGGAAACAAGTAAGACAGAGGAGGGTATACGAAAATGACTAGGAAATCAAAATTTAGCAAGGCGGAGTTTGATCAGCCCTCTCCCGCGATCAAATCACGAGCGAGCAATTCGATTCGGCGGTAAAACAGGTTTTTGGAAGTTCAACGAATTCCGTTGTAAAAAGCCTGAATCGCGAACCGACGGTTGAAGAGCTGAATCCAAACTGGACAATGACACGTTGCTGATTGGCGGCGCATCCATGCAGATTATGCTACATAAGTTGTAAATTAAACAGGCATTACAATAGAGCAATTGGTTCAATTAAAACGAGAAAAAAATTCTATGATAAATCACTTGGAATTTTTAGTATCCCTCGAACCTTCTACTAATCTGACGACATCTCACAAAAGAAGTTTAAAATACCAATCGTCGGGAAGAGATCTGTACGCGCGTTTCTTGATCTTCTAATGATGAGAATTATAGGACAACGTCACTCATAACAACCTGTAGAAAAAAGAAAGGTCGATTCTGAACGGATGTTATTGGACTCACTTGATTCATTCATCAATGTGCTTGATTTAATTGACTAGACGCACGATTCTTATTTTCAGCACGACGCACTAAACAAGCTGTCATTACGTTGTCCATCATCAGCGTGGTCAATCGCAGTGTATCATGCCAAAGTGATCTTTGTTATATACGTCACAAATCATGGCTCTTAGTGGCAGTCCATGAAAGGCGAACCAGTATGGGACTCAGCGATAAAAAAGATGTCAGGCTGTCACTCGAAGTAAAAAAAGAAATTGACCGATTGTTCGTCTTGTATTATTTTTTATTAAAATGCTACGTTAATGTCCAATTTACTCGAACGAAATGAGCGGTGAAAAGTCGGTAACATTGCAAAAGTCTCCCACATTATCGGAAATCATTATCAATAATGAACTACCATGGGTTCAACTTATCGAGTCACAATTACTTGATATCCCCCGTCCTGTAATGCCACTGGTTCTCAATGGAAAAAGGTTGGTATTATTTCGCAATGATGGGGGGATGCTGGGGCTAATTGGGCGGAACTGCCCACATAGGGGTGCTGATTTATGTTACGGCCGACTAGAAGACAATGGTTTACGGTGTCCCTTTCATGGGTGGCACTTTAATTATATAGGTCAGTGTCTCGAACAACCCGCAGAGCCAAAAGGGTCTCAGATGTATAAGGCAATAAAAATTCCAACTATACCAGTGGCAGAGCGTGCGGGCATCGTCTGGGCTCACTGGAAAGAAAGATATGGTTTCGATGAAGCCGTGAACACAGCAACATGATTTCCCAAGAGTTAAATGATAAGATCACGCGTGTTGGTTCGGGAACCCCTGCTGGAAATTTATTGCGTCATTATTGGCAACCCGCTGCCTTGGTTGAAGAACTACATGCATCTCTGCCAGTCGCGGTTAACTTACTTGGGGAGAGACTCGCTCTGTTCCGAAATGACCTCGGCCATTGGGTATTGACAGCTCGGAAAACACGGAGTGACGAACCCATTGTCTATTATCCGAATGCCGATCAAATTCAGATTTTGGACGATAGACCAATCTACCCTGCTGTGGAAAAAAATGGCGTAATTTTTGCTTATTTAAACGACAGTGATCCACCAGACTTTCCAAATTTTGATTGTTTTCGTGCCGATGAGTCGCACGTCTTTGCGTTTAAGGGTCTTTGGGAATGTAATTGGCTTCAAGCACTCGAAATTGGGATTGATCCAGCACACGCGTCGTTCCTGCATCGTTTTCTCTCGGACGAGAATGCCGAAGACCACTACGGAAAACAGTTTCGTGATAAAGTGATCCAAACAAATATTCCGATCACGCACGTCTTGCGGGAATATCATTGTCCCGAAATTGATGTTGAAGAAACGAATTATGGCCTCAAAATCACTGCCCTGAGGCATATGAATAACGGAACAACACATGTTCGAATAACTAATCAGATTTTTCCCGAGGCAATCTGTATACCTTTATCTCAAGAAATGACGATCACGCAGTGGCACGTACCAATTGATGATGAGAATTGTTACTGGTATGCGATGTTTACCAGCTTCGGAGAACCCATCAATAAACAGCTGATGCACGCTCAGAGACTTAAAGAGCATGAGTTACCAACCTACGCACCAAAGAAAAATCGATTAAACAATTACGGATACGATCCGTTGGAACAGAAAACGCAGACTTACACTGGAATGGGTATGGACATTAATGTTCATGACCAATGGGCTGTGGAAGGAATGGGAGCCATCCAAGATCGTACGAGAGAACATCTTGGACGTTCGGACAAAGCAATTATACGTTACCGAAGGATATTGCGCAAAGCCATTAAAGCGCTCGAAATGGGTGACCGAACGGCACTACCGATGCACAACAATGACCAAATCAAATCAATTGTCGGCCCTCTCTCAAATGATACCATTGCGTTGACGGATGACTGGTCAGGAGTGAGCCATCGAGCTGATCTTAAACGACGCGCAGCTTGTTCATGGGATGCTTCAATCTTGTGAACATCATTCCGATTGAGGCTAAACCGTTTGAAGATTTTGTTGATGGATATTTCCCACTTGCGGTGACGCTCGCTCATTTGCTCGAGCGGCGACGATTTGAATCTGCTTTGATGGTGATACGGGTTGCTCCCATAATGGACATTCCTAATCTAGAGAGTATGGCACCAGTACCTCTGCATATCAATCCGCGTTATTCTGGACAAATTGATTGGCTTGTGGCAGCTGTGCATAGGCCACAACCTAGGTTAAGCGCGGTAATCTCCGGTTGGGCACAGTGGCACTGGAATGATATTTTACGTGGTAAGGTATCCAGACTTCCGTATTCCCTTCGCCTTGCTGAACCTGCGTACGTGCGCGGTGTCGGGTTTTATCCAGGAAACTTACACACCTGCTCACTTGGATACGTGAGACCCGTCAACACTTCCTCAAGCGTTGCCGTATCTACGCCAAACGCCAACCCGTCCGATTCTTCCGTGAATATAGAGCAATTTGATACGGCTGAATGTCTCTGCTGGAACCTTAACCAAAAACACTTTTTGGAATGGTTCGATCGTACCACAGTGCAACCATGGGGGTGTCCATATACACCCAATGTGAATAATGGATCAACCGAACTTTTGTTGATTGAACAAAGGTGTGCAGACACTTGGGACGCATTCATTTCAGATACCAAAGCTTTCACCTAACGCCCTCTCCACGCCATGTCAACATGAATTATCGGTCCAGCCGATTGAATCACACAGCATTAAATATCCAAAATATTTGAGAGGAATCAGGCTGATTCCATCAAAACATCATCACCCTTACCTCTCCGCCTTACTTTTCTGCACGATATAATCATACTCGTGATACGCTTTTTTGTTCGAGAATTACGAACGTAGTGTCTAAATGTTACGCCTATTCTTGAGCAATGGATTACCTTAGCTTCGTTCGACATAGGAGGTTTAAATTATGAACATAGAGCATCCATTGGTTCCCGATCAAAGTTATTTACGGCATTTCTGGCACCCTATCGCCACAGCCCAAGAACTCGAAAGAACCAACAATGCCGGCGTCGGGCCTATCGGCCGAACATTGCTAGACGAACCCATTGTCATCGCCAAGCTTGATGGCAAGATCTCAGCAATGCGCGACCGCTGTGTACATCGATTTGCAAAACTTTCCGCAGGAAAGGTGCTAGAAAACGGACACTTACAATGCCCTTATCACGGATGGGAATACGGCATGGATGGTAAATGCGTACATATCCCAGCCTGTCCCACTGACGTAATTCCGCGGAAAGCACGATCCCCACACTATGAGACCGAAGTGCGTTATGGACTGATCTGGGTGCGACTCGACAGCGCGTGGGACTGTACAGATATTCCACACTGTTCGGCTTGGGAAAACTCAGAATACCGGCGCCAAATTGTAGCGGAACCTTACGATTGGAATAGCTCCGCCGAGCGCCGGTGGGAAAACTTCACCGACTTTTCTCATTTTGCCTATGTGCATCCCGGTACTCTCTACGATCCCGCCTATTCAGAACCCGCGATTGTGCCGATTGACCGAGTAGGCGGAGAGATGCAATTCTACTTGGAGCCCGGCAAAGACATGCTTGACAGTCTGCCGCCGGATAGCCCACTTGGATCTTGGACCTACCGAGCAGCGATGCCTTTTACAATTAATCTCTCAATCCGACTTTACCGCAATAACAAACCATTCTTACTCTGGACTACATCAAGTCCCGTCAGTCACGACCGTTGCCGTAACTTCATGATCATCGCTCATACAGACGACGATCTGCCCGATGAGCAACCGCTCGCTTTCCAGAAGCTTGTTTTGGATGAAGATAAGCCGGTCATCGAAACCCAACCAGGTGGATTGTCGTTGAGCGAGATTTCGCTACCCACCGACAAGGTATCGAACCAATATCGCAAGTGGCTACGAGAGCTTGGCATGGCGGCTCAGCATGGCAAGGACGCCTTTCAACGGGCGTTAAAAGCCGACCTCATCGAAAGCCACTAACATTGGACGCAGCAGATGACCCTGCAGTCTGGAACCGCTGGTATCCCCTCGGTGCGCCACCCGATATCCGGCGTCTCGGCCTGCGCCAAACAAGACTTCTCAACCGTCCGATTGACCTGACTACGCACAAGACTTGGATATCGGCAAAATGTGAATATCGCCCCCTGCCCGTAACTGAGCGCTTAGGATATGTCTGGACGACGTTGGGGCAGCCAGATGGGCCGCCGCCGCAATTGTTAGAGTATTACGAGGTCGACCGGATAGTAATGAATATCTGGTCACCTCAGATTCAGTGCTCTGGCCTTCGAATTATCGACAATGTAGTAGACAATGCGCATTTCCCTTTCGTGCATCCCGGCGTCCTCGGTAGCACCGACCATCTTGAACAGGTGCCTGCAACTCCCGAAATTGATGCGGACGGCGTGCTGTGGTCTCGTTCACAGAAATACTGGCTTCCAATCACTTGTGCTGTTGCAGAATATACCTACCGCATTCAAGATCCTTACTCAGTAATCCTTTACATACATCGCCCGAACAGGTCAGGACGCTTTGATTATCTGGGAATCTTTGCCCAACCCCTTGATGAAGAACACGTTATCGCCCACAAGCTCTTAGCTTGGGTGAACGAAGATTGGATAGACCCTAAAAAACTAAGATCTGATCAACAAAAGATTTCAGCCCAGGATAAGTTCATACTAGACCGATCATTTCCACCCACTCTGCCAATCTCGGGAGTTGATCGTTCAGTAGGTGTGGACAACCCGTCGCTCGCCTATCGCGCATGGCTACGAGATTTGGGCGTCCGTTATGGAACATACAAATGACGCTCACCACAGTGACCATCAGCCATATCTGGGAGGAAACGCCCGACATTCGATGTCTCGCCCTGCGACCCGACAGCGGTACCATCCGAATTACTCCGGGCGCCCATTTGAACGTGCATCTAACAGACGGAATAATCCGGCAATATTCGATCTGGAATGGACCGGAAGACACCGACGCCTATCTAATTGGTGTGAAACTCGACCCCCAAAGCCGTGGTGGATCGGTGGCAATGCATGCACTCCGTGAAGGTGATCGGATTCAGATCGGTGCCCCGCTTACAAATTTCACTCTTGTCCCAAGCAGCAGACCCGCACTGCTCCTTGCCGGAGGCATTGGCATCACACCGCTTCTATCCATGGCGCGGCACCTTGCCGCAGGTCAGCACGCACATACTTTACATCTCTTCGTGCGCGGGCTTGACCATGTGCCCTTTCGCAAGCAACTAGAGGCTTTGCCGGATGCGCCTATCCATATTGGTCTCGCCCCCCCTGTCTTGGGCGACATGCTGGCAGGGCTCCTGCAACATCCAACTACCGAGGCACATCTATATCTTTGCGGGCCCGGTCCATTCATGGATCTAATCATGACAACGGCACGAGCCACCGGGTGGCCGGCTGATCGAATCCATCTGGAAAGATTTTCTGTCGCACCGATCACCGTTACGCGTTCTACCAACAGTTTCAACGTAGTTCTCAAGCGATCAGGAAAAACAGTGCATGTGCCCGAAAATCAAACTATCGTTGAGGCGCTGGAAGCCGTAGGAGTTAACGTGTTGACCTCCTGCGAGCAAGGAGTTTGCGGCACTTGCCTTACGCGCGTTCTTAAAGGAACACCAGATCACCGTGACCAATATCTCAGCTCCAATGAACAGGCGACAGGGGAAAGCATGATGATCTGCGTCTCCCGGTGCAAACACGGGCCACTTGTGCTGGATCTATGATCATGACCAAACACGAGATGATAATTTCTGGCACCCTCAAGACCAAAGAGATGCTGGACTTTATTCAACACTACTTACGCCTCTTCGACCTCGACAGCCACATCATCAAAGTACATACGACAGAGGTGAAGCTGTCATTGCGCGGTGCACCAGACTTGATTGACATGCTAGAAATAGCTTGTTGGCTTGGCCCTGAGAATAGCCAAATTCTATCAGTCAATGTAATCCACAATTAGAACTTCTGTGCGTCTGCCAAGACTTGCGGTAACAACGAATAGCCTGGATGAACAACAAATTGATCAAATTTCTCGCATAACGTATCCACCAATAACTTCACCCGCGGGTTCTTGTAACGCCGAGTAGGATAGACGACCCATACAGCCGTTTCGGGTGATCGCCACTCTGGCATGAGTGGAATGAGCCCGCCCAACTTAACCTCATGATGGACAAAAAAATCGGGTAGATAAGCCAAAGACACTCCTGAGACCGCGTAATACTTGGCCATCCAATAATCCTGCACACAGAAGCGGGGCCTGTATCGGCAAACGACTTCGTGATCCCCTCTCACCAAAGTCCAGAGCTCTTCGATTCCTCCGCGCATATATGTTATACCGTTTAATTCTGCAATGTCGTCGAAGCCTCGCGGCATCCCAAAGTCATGCACAAAAGACGAACTAGCATAGAGACCATAGGAGACTGTACCCATCTTACGGCATAGATGGTTTGAATCTGGCGCAGAGCCCACAAAAATCATGCAATCGAACTCAAGTTGATCGGTCAACAGTCTTTGGCTGGTGTACATATTGACTTCAAAACTCAATCCCGCATGGGCCTGTGCTAGGTAAAGCGAGGCCGCGCCGAGGATGGACGTGCCAAACTCAGCGCTCGCGGCAATCCGCACTTTACCGGATACAGTATTGTGCGCACGCTGTGCGGCACTTTCTGCGATTTCGCAACTTTCGAAGATGCGATTGCAGTTCTCCAAGTAAGCGCGCCCAGCATCGGTCAACACTAACCCCCGAGCGGAGCGTGTCAAAAGCTCAACTTCCAGCGCGTCTTCAAGCCGCCGAAGATTATGGCTGAGCGTTGCCTTAGCGATATTAGTATCACGAGCTGCCCTCGTCAAACTGCCCGCCCGGGCAATCTGTACGAACGCCCGTATGTGCTTCAAATCAGCGGTATCCGACATCTCATTAAGGTTTCCTTGTTCAGTATTTTGGACAAGAAGTTCAATTTGTTCGTCTATTCTAGCAATAATAAAGCTGATAAGCAATAGTTTATATGTGTTTTTGAAGAAAGCCGTTTCGTGACTCAAGGTTCTGATTCTCTAGGCTGGGTGCCCGCTGGACTGGCGAACATGATACAAAATGAATCTACGATGCGCTCGGTTATTGAAAACAACGATCTCGCGTTGTGGCGTGGAGCCGATGGCGTAGCGCGTGCTTGGGAAAACCGCTGCCCACATCGTGGAATGCGTTTATCATACGGGATTGTCCGCAAAAACCGGCTCACCTGTCTGTACCATGGTTGGACATTCAACGGAGAAGGCCGTTGCGACAAAATCCCCGCGCATCCCAATCTAGACCCACCAACGACAATCGGTGCAAAAGTATACAAATGCGTCGAGGTGGGTGGCCTGCTGTGGGTGGCGCACACGGAAAATTCATCTGAGCCTCCAGTGATCAACGGTAGCTGGATACCCTGCCGATCATTACATTTTACCAAAAAGATCGCGTTGTCAAACCTTATCGCTAGGATGGATGCTGACCCTCTCAACGCGCATGCCCAATATCTTAATCCGCCTGATGGGGCTAAGATGCTTCTTGCGGTGCAGCCGATGGGGAAACGCGGCACAATGCTACACTTAACTCTTCACGCAGAGGCCACGCGCGAAGATCACCTTCGTGCCAGTCGTTGGTTGATCGCACATCGTCTAACGACAGAAATAATCGCCTAAGTCATGACTATGCCCACACATCTTGACCCATTTACGCACGCCCAATGGTACGCTTTAGGCCGTGACGAGGACTTTCCAGACGGCCGTAAGACGCAAACCCGTTTGCTGTCGCAGGATCTCACCGTGTTGCGGCGCGGCCGCACCATTGAAGTCACGCTACCACAGGGTCAGCCTCGCCCGACACAACATCGATACGGTCATGTCTGGACCACGTTCAGTGACACTCCCCGCGCACTCTATGATATTCCAGAATTCGAAGAAGTGGAGCGCCGCCTTATAACCGCAGGTGCCGTGCATGTACGCTGCTCCGGTTTGCGCGCAGTCGAGAACTTCCTTGACATGGCGCATTTTCCGTTTGTGCATACAGGCATCCTCGGTGTAGAGGAACATGCTGAAGTCGAAAAATATGATGTTTCGATGGATGTCGAACGAGATGAAATCTGGGCGACCAATTGCATGTTTTTTCAACCTGTGGCCGCCGCCACCGCGAAAGCTGGGGGAACCACTAAATACAAATACCGCTTACCGCATCCGTATTCGGTAATCCTGTATAAAACCTGCCCACCACGCCCGGGGGAATGGGACTTAATCGGTCTCTTTATCCAGCCCACCGAAGAAGATGTCTGCATTGTACATTCCTTTGTATTGGTCTTTGATCAAGACAACACTGACACGGAACTTCTGCACTTTCAGCAAAACATCTTTTTGCAGGACCGGATTATTCTAGAAAATCAAATCCCCCGACGTCTGCCACTCGATATGAGATTAGAGATACCGACTCGGGCAGATGCCTCCTCCATCGCTTTTCGGCGCTGGCTGAAGGCTAATGGTGTGACGTGGAGCACAGTTCGGGCAGGGGACATGGAATGAAACTTTATGACTATGTGCTGTCCGGCAATTGCTTTAAGGTACGCCTGTTTCTCAAGTTTCTGGACGTGACCTGCGATCTTGAACCGGTAGATTTCTTTCCAGGGTGCGAACACAAATCACCAACCTTCCTGCAGGTCAATCCACTTGGTCAATTACCGGTACTAGAAGATGGAAATCTACGGCTATACGACTCCCAAGCAATCCTCATTTATCTCGCTCGCAAATATGACTCCTCGGGTCAATGGTACCCGGTGAATGATCCAGAGACCCTTGGTCGTGTGGCACAATGGACGGCCTTTGCAGATGGCATTACTGCTACCTCCTCGGCTGCTCGGCTCCATGACGTGCTCGGCTATAACCTTGATATCAAGGCCGCTCGGGCGGGTGCCCAAACCCTGTTCCGCGTACTAGAGGATCACTTGGCCCATCAGGAATTCAACGACCAGCACTGGTTAGCGGGATCACAGCCTACCATCGCCGATATTGCCTGCTTTCCCTATACAGCGCTGGCTGGAGATGGTGGAATCGAAACGTTCATTTTTCCGGCTATAGAACGTTGGTTGTGTCGCTTTAGCATGTTGCCCGGCTTCCACAACATGCCTGGGATGAATTACTTCACATGACTTTATCGGCTTGCTCACCTTTGCTGGAATTGCGCGATATTACCAAACGCTATGGTGAGTTAGTCGCGAATGACGCCATCAACCTAACCGTTCACGCAGGAGAAACCCATGCCATTCTCGGTGAGAATGGCGCCGGAAAATCCACGCTGATGAAAATAATCTTCGGTGTGCATCAACCAGATCAGGGTGAAATCCTATGGCAGGGTAAACCGATACCGATAACCAACCCCGCAAAAGCGCGCGATCTTGGCATCAGTATGGTGTTCCAACATTTTTCACTATTTGAAACAATCTCGGTGGTGGAAAATATCTCACTCACAATACCCGCCCCGTTGCCGAACCTAGCGAAACGAATTCTTGCGAAAAGTAAGGCATTTGGCCTCCCCGTCAACCCGCAAGCTTCAGTACATAGCCTATCAGTAGGCGAACGTCAGAGAGTCGAAATCATCCGCTGCCTCCTGCAAGAACCCAAACTTATGATCCTTGACGAACCGACAAGCGTCCTTCCACCGCCGGCAGTCGACAGACTTTTTACGACGTTACGCAATTTGTCAGCACACGGGATCGCAATCCTTTATATCTCGCACAAACTTGAGGAAATTCGTGCACTTTGCGACCGAGCCACAGTCCTTCGGGGCGGGGTGGTCACAGGCACAGCCAATCCAACGAAGACAAGTGCTAAGGATCTCGCCACGCTGATGATCGGGCGGAACATCCCGCAAGTAACGCATCGCAAGTCACGTACAGATGGTACACCGCAGCTCACACTCAAGCGCCTCAACTATCACGATCCCAATCTCAACATTATGGGATTAAAGGACATCAGTCTAACCGTTCAGACAGGAGAAATCGTGGGCGTCGCGGGCGTCTCTGGAAACGGACAATTGACTCTTGCGAGGTTGATTTCAGGTGAGGACGTACTCTCACGGAACCAAGCCAACAGTATTCGGATGCAGGGAGAGCCAGTTGGTCATCTCCCGCCGGATGCGCGGCGCAAGCGCGGACTCAGCTTTGTGCCTGAAGATCGACTCGGGCGTGGCACCGTGCCCTCTATGAGCATCAGCAATAATGGGCTGCTGACGGGGCACCGGTTGGGTATTGTCAAAAGAGGAATGATACGGCGACACAAACGCGATACCTTCGCCCAAGATTGCATCAAGGCGATGAATGTACAAACCCCGAATGAACAAGCTAAGGTTGCAAGTCTTTCAGGCGGAAACCTGCAGAAATTCATTATCGCGAGAGAGATGGCTTTGAAGCCGCAGCTACTGGTTGTCTCGCAGCCGACGTGGGGCATTGATGTGGGCGCGGCGGCATTGGTACGCCAACGCCTGATTGATTTGCGGGATAACGGCACAGCTATCCTCATCATTTCTGAAGAACTTGAGGAATTGTTTGAAATCTCCGATCGCCTTACCGTCATGTATAACGGTCAACTCTCAATCCCGATGTTCACACGCGACACAACATTTGAGCAGATTGGGCAGATGATGATGGGTCAATTACCGACGTTCATGGAGACGGCAGAATGATCCCCTACGAATTCATACCCCGTACACAACCATCCGCGCAAGCGCTAGCCATCGTGCCTGTGCTGACCGTGGCACTCAGCATGCTTTGCGGGACCGCACTCTTCTTCATACTAGGCAAACCGGCGGGAGTGGCGTTTTACGCGTTCTTTATTGAGCCGTTCCTAACCAGCTACAACCTTTCAGAGATCGCAATTAAAGCAGCTCCCTTGATCCTAATCGCGCAAGGGCTAGCCATAGGCTTTAGGGCGCGGATTTGGAACATCGGAGCTGAAGGGCAACTAACCATTGGTGCTATCTGCGCCGGATTAATCCCAATCACTTGGCCTCAAAGCGAAAACATACTGATGTTGCCAGCAATGATCTTTGTAGGAACAGTGATGGGTATGTCCTGGGCGGCTATCGCAGCGTGGTTACGTACCGCATTCAATGCCAGCGAGATTATTGTCACGCTGATGCTCAACGCCATCGCCATCCAAATTCTTCTCTATCTGATTAACGGCCCCCTTAAGGACCCACGTGGCTTTAGCTTTCCGCAATCAATAACCTTTCCGGAGGTCGCACTATATCCACTGTTAATCAAAGACAGCTTCCTACGTGCCAATGTCTCAATCTATCTAGTGCTGGCCCTATCGCTTTTAGCTTGGATTTATGTGCGTCATAGCTTCTCTGGATTTCGGCTACTAGTAGGCGGTCTAACCCCGTCAGCCGCACATTATGCTGGCTTCTCTGCCAAGCGGACTGTCTGGATCTCTTTGTTGGTCGGTGGTGCTGCAGCTGGATTAGCTGGTGTGGGCGAAATCTCGGGGCCTATCGGCAAACTACAACCGATTCTGTCACCTGCCTACGGTTTTGCCGCAATCATTGTCGCCTTCCTTGGCGGGTTGAACCCCATCGGCATCGTGATTGCTGGGTTTTTTATGGCAGTTATATATGTGGGGGCGGATGGAGCAGTGCTTCAAGCCGGATTACCCGCCTCAGCGCCTATCGTCTTTCAGGGTTTCATTCTCATCTTTTATCTAGCCTCACATACGCTAGTAAACTTTAAGTTGCGCCGAATCGGCGAAACGAAAGAAGCCACGTAATGGATACGATTATATTCATTCTCACTGGCACC
Organism: Aestuariivita sp.; assembly: GCA_026710055.1. GTDB lineage: Bacteria > Pseudomonadota > Alphaproteobacteria > Rhodobacterales > Rhodobacteraceae > JAPORY01. The sequence continues at coordinate 2,330 of JAPORV010000186.1, read as the reverse complement.
TTCGCGACCGCGACACCGTTACTTCTTGCCGCTCTAGGAGAACTGGTAGCGGAGAAGTCAGGGATCATCAACCTGAGCATTGAAGGCATGATGGCGCTGTCGGCGGCGATGGGGTTCGCCATCGTTTATACGACCGGCAGTCATCTCTTGGCCTTTGCAGTAGCTGCCGGGCTAGCTATGCTTCTATCTGCAGTTTTTGCCACGCTTGTGATGTTTTTCTCTGCCAACCAAGTGGCCTCAGGCCTAGCGGTGGGCATCTTAGGGCTCGGGCTTTCGGCACTTTTAGGGCGCGATTATGAAAGCCTCACGCTTCAGGCGCCTAGCGCACTATCAGTGCCCATTCTGTCAGACATTCCCATTTTGGGCTCAATTCTATTCCAGCAAGACATCGTTGTTTACATGACCATCACCGCTGGATTCGGGCTGATGTGGATTATCCAGCACTCGCGTGTAGGGCTAATCCTCCGCATAGTAGGCGAGAACCCACATATCGCCCATAATCTCGGCTTCAACGTGTTACAGGTACGCTTTCTCGCAATCCTTTTTGGCGGCTTTATGGCAGGGATCGCAGGGGCCTATGCCTCAACAATCCTAACACCCATCTGGTCACAAGGTATGATCCTAGGTCGCGGTTGGATCGCACTGGCCCTAGTGGTGTTTGGCACGTGGCGTGTGCTACGCGTTATGATCGGCGCATATCTCTTCGGGGCACTCTTGCTAGCAGATCTCGCAGTGCAAACACTAAATCTCGGCATCCCATCCCAAATCATGACATCAATGCCTTACGCTATGACAATCGTTGTTCTAGCAATCATATCTCGGGATACATTACGCATCAGGCTTAACGCCCCGGTGTCACTTGGACAAAATTATCGACCAAACCACTAAAACAAAAAGGAGATCAAGAATGAAAAAGAAAAATTTATCAGTACTGGCTACGATGATATGCCTCGCTGCCCCCACTTTCGCAGACAACACCCTTAACATCGGGTTTATTGTCCCGAACCCTATTGGAGAGGTCGGCTGGGATCACGAACTCGATCGCGGGAGGCAAATGATGGAAGCACATTTTGGAGACAATATCTCTGTTACAGCAGTCGATTCCGTGGGCGAAGGACCAGACGCCACACGGATGATGAACCGCATGGTAGCGCAAGGAGCTGACATGATCTTTCTAGGTTCTTTTGGGCATATGAATGACGGGATCGCACTGGCAAAACGCAACAAGGATTTGGCTGTAATCCATGCCGGGGGCTATTTGACTGGCGAGCGCTTTGCCACATACGCACCGCGCCACTATCAGGCATCTTACCTCTGCGGCATGGCGGCAGGCTATGTAGCAGAAAATGCCAAACTTGGTATTATCGCAGCGTTCCCGCTACCCGAGGTCATCGGCATGATGAACGCCTACGTGCTAGGCGCACAGTCGGTAAACTCGGCAATTGATAACGTACAGGTCGTATGGCTAAACTCTTGGTTCGACCCAGCGCGCAACCGCTCTGCTGCGGAAGCACTAATCTCCGGCGGAATAGACGTGCTTTATTCGCTCTTTCCCGGTACTCCTGCAGCAATCTCAACGGCAGAAGAAAACGGCGTCTATGCTGTTGCAACACTCAGCAACAACAGCAAGTTTGCGCCGACAAAGCATCTGTGTGCAGGTCAAACCCATTTCGGTGCCATCTATATTGATTATGTTAACGCAATGATGAACGGAAACTTTACTTCCGGTGATACCTTTGCGGGTATCGCAGAGGGTGCAATGGAAGTTGCCGGTCTAAGCCTTGACCTCACAGATGAACAGCGTATAGCGATCATAACTAAGCAGGACGAAATGCGCGCCGGGACATTCGATCCTTTCACCGGATTGATAACCGACAATACGGGGGCTGAAGCCGTCCCGGAAGGTGTTAGTTTGGACATTAGCGGTATCAAAAGTATGAATTTTCTGGTTCAGGGTTTGGATACCACATTACCGAACTGAAGGAGTAACCAAAACAACATCGTTAACGTTTCGACCATGCCAATTTTAGGTTGTTCCATTCGAATTAGACGAGTTCTCGAGTTGCTTTCAGACCGACAATACGCATACATAATGAGGTGGCTTTGGCTTCGGGGCGTGCAGGAATTTTTCCAAGCACAGCCACAAATCCGGTATTAAATTTCTGCGATAGCCCACTGTAAACCAGATTTCGGGGTCTCACGGCCCAAGTCACCTCCACACATGTTGACAGGATAACCCACTTAGATTCATGACTATTGTTCAAGAATCCTGCAAAAAGAGACACCTCTGGCAGTTTTGAGATTGACCTTGCGCGCTCTGCCTTGACGCT
>JAPORV010000159.1 GCA_026710055.1 Aestuariivita sp. | reverse complement strand
CAACGTGCACGAAAGCATCAGAAGCGCAATCTTTATTGATGGGAGGCGATGCGCAGCCTCTTCCGACAGGATCGGGTCGACAATGGGCGGGATGATGCTCATGCCTGATCAGGGACCTTGATGAAACCTGAGTTAACGTCACAGCTTTCAGGTGGTCCCTGACGCCCATCCCGTGCTCACACTCGCCTTTCCATCCTTCAGTGTCATTTTTTTCATCGGGTTGTTCAATCCGAGGGTTGTCATGCCTGCTGGGTACGTAGATATTTTGTGGACGCAAAAATCACCCGCAGGGCATCATGAAAAAAGTTAGCGGGAATGACTGTAGAGTTTTGCAAGTACCTTGATATATTTTAATTTTTGATTTAAAATCGTCTTTTGAAAAAGTCAACGTATGGTTATTATCACTTTTGAACATAGACGCGGGACTTTTTCCAAAGCGGGATAGTAAGCATAATAAATTAAATCTGCAATAGACACGAATATTAAACCGAACAAAATGAATTGTGATCAAATTAAGCTTTTCAGACCTATTGACGAAACAGCACTTTGTTAAAATTTCCACTAGAATTCTGCCTGTAAATTTCATAATCATTTTTTTGAAAAATGCGCGAGAATTGACTTAAACCAGTACCAACATCAGTTGAGAAAATCATGAGCAGCACTACGACAATTGATCAAAATTTTCGAAACACAATTATTTCCAACGCCAACCTCATCCTAGAAGACAAAGAAATTATGGAAGCTTTGTTGACCATACAGGAAGGTACAAAATCCAGTAAAGTCATTGACCTACGTAAAGTCGTCATGCAACGTTTAGAAAAGCGGTATGATGAACTTGAAAGCACTTATAAAAAAGTCATAACGACAACATATGAAAACATTATCAGCACACATCAAGTCAATCAAGCTGTCCTTGCAATCATTGAGGCTTATGATTTCAATTCTTTCCTAAAAATCTTAGCTGGCAGTGTTTTTGACATATTAAACATTGATTTTCTTTCGCTTATTTTAGAATCAAGTAACGAATTGAGTAAATTTGAAACCCCAGAAAATCTATTACACGTTAAACCGCCGGGTTTTGTAAAGAATTACCTTGGTAATCAAAATTCCGACGCATTGAAGACCGTCACACTTCGCCAACTGCAATCACCAAGAGTAGAGGTGTATGGTGCCATCACAGGACGAATTTACTCCGAAGCGTGCCTCATATTGTGTCTGAAATCTTCACTCCCGCCAGGACTTTTGATAATGGGTTCTTCAAATGCTAAACAGTTCTCAGCCCAGCAAGGCACTGATCTTCTGGCCCTTGTTGCTGGTGTTTGTGAACGCATGATACGCCATTGGTTAAATTGAGCCATATTTCCCCTGCCGCTCAAGAAGCTTTGGACATTTGGCTGAATGATCGGCGAGTCTTGAACGGTATCACTCAGAATACCATTAAAGCCTATCGGCATGATGTAATTGAATTTATTGAATTTATGACAATACATACCGGTAATGCACAAGGAATATTAGCATTATCCAAGATCACAACGAACGACATGCGTTCTTGGATGGCAAACGCTCGGAAATGCGGTGTGGGATCTCGTTCACTTGCCCGTAAACTATCTTCAGTAAAGAATTTCTACAGCTGGCTAGCCGACCGCAATAGATTCGAAGCGACGCAGGTCCTTGCTGTGAGAACTCCCAAGTTCAAAAGTAAACTCCCCCGTCCGCTCCTAGAAGATGATGCAATAGATATGATCAAAGGAGTAGCCAGTCAATCCGAGATTTCGTGGGTAAATTCAAGAGATGTTGCTGTCGTAACTATTCTTTATGCCTGCGGCTTAAGAATTTCAGAAGCACTGGCATTAACCGGGCGGGATTATCCTCTCATAGACGTTATCAGAGTTATTGGCAAAGGTGGCAAACCACGTCTTGTTCCAGTTCTCAAGATCGCGCAGCAGGCGGTAAAAACATATGTTGATGACTGTCCTTATTCATTATTGCCTGAAAGCCCTTTATTCTTTAGCATTCGCGGTCTTCCACTTTCAGCACGTGCTGTTCAAAAAGTAATGCAACAGGTTCGAATGCAACTTGGATTACCTGCCTCAGCGACGCCCCATTCAATGAGACATAGTTTTGCTACACATTTGCTCACTTCAGGGGGGGACTTGCGAACAATTCAAGATCTCCTCGGTCATAAATCTTTATCAACTACGCAAAACTACACTAAGGTGGATATAGAGCACTTAAAAGCAGTTTACGATCGAGCCCATCCGAAAGCGCAATGACCGTTTTTTAGAAACCAAAAGCACACACAGTTTGCGATGACACTCCAACGAAGCGCCATTCTTGTTCACTTTCTCACCGCTACAGGCGCTGTATTCGCGATGCTCGCAATGCTAGCAGCAGTTGACGAGAAGTGGGACTTAATGTTTTTATGGCTAGTTATCGCCTTTGTCGTAGATGGAATTGACGGACCGCTTGCTCGTAAATTCAATGTCAAGACAAGTGCTTCAGAATTTGATGGCGTATTGCTTGACTTAATCATTGATTACCTGACCTATGTTTTTATCCCAGCATTTGCGTTATTCAAGTCTGGAATAATGGATGGGTGGTCTGGTTGGTTAATGATTATTGTTTTGACATTTTCAAGTGCGCTTTATTTTGCCAATACCCGCATGAAAACAAAAGATAATGCTTTTTCCGGTTTTCCTGGGTGTTGGAATATGGTTGTACTTGTACTCTTTGCGATTGAGCCTAGTTGGTACTGGTGTCTAGTAATTGTTATCATGTTGTCAATTGCAATGTTCTTTCCGCTAAAATTCATTCACCCAATTCGGACAAAAAGATGGCGATTTATTTCCCTTACCATAACAGTTGCATGGATATTTTTTGCAAGCGGAGTTGCTTGGCAAGAATTTTCTCCGAGTGAATGGGTAACTTGGGGACTAATAATTACCTCAATTTATCTCTGCTTTGCTGGCATTTTACAACAACTCGTACCAACGCAATTGAAACAAAAAAACCAATAAACCTAATCCGTATCATTGGAGAAATTAAGTAAAAACCTTTCGTTGGCGAAGAAAAGAGATTTAATGATGAATGTTAATGGCATTAAAAGGGTTTCTTAACGGACAAAAAGCAAAACCGTCACTTATAGAAACTTGGGGTAAAGAGGTGCAAAGTGCGACATAGGATCTGTAAAGAAAATCGGGGCTCTTTTTAGCTGAGTAGAGTGTGATTGACGATTTATTGGTGTACACTGCGCACACTCTTGAAACTCTCTAGAAACGGGCGGAACGGCGGTGGAGACACGGGCATATCCGATCGGCATGATCGTGCGTTTTGAAATTCCTTTTTCCGGATCTTAAAGAAACAGGAATTTCCGAACAAGGAAAAAGTATGGTATTCCCCGCCGATGTAGGGTCTCGGCGTCCGCTGGTCGTCTTGTTTCGAAAATCATCGTTTTCCAGACTCTACATTTCTCAGCTTGCGCCTCATTCTTAATTTGCTACAGTGTGTGCAAATATATTGCGTCGTCTCTTTATGGCTACGACTTGCGTCTCAATCTCAACCTGAAAAGGACGATCGTTTCGATCATGACATTAACGGAGGGGAAAGCTTATGGCCCTCATCACCTCCCGTCAGCAGCTCATCACGCTCTGTGAGCGAGCGTATCAGACGTGGCCTGATGTTCGTGCCATCCTGCTCTTTGGCTCTCAAGCGAAAGGAACGGCCCACCCCGGCAGTGATTGGGATATTGCTGTTGTTGTAGATGATCCTGCGATTGATCATGTAATCAAGTACAAGCGTGAGAAGTCACCTGCCCCATTTGATGGGTATGACAACCTGGATGTCCTTACGCTGACCCCTGCGCTCATCGCGCAGGACCGGTGTGCTTTTGGGCGCATTACGCAGCAAATTGACCAGGACGGGCAACCCCTCATTGGAGACTGGACTATGACAACGAACGACTCTACCGCGCCCGTCGCGCTGATTCTTCCAAAAGATTGGCGATTAGGCATCACAACGAGCCTGAAGCATGTGACGTTTGCCTTCATCAACATATCCCAATATAAGCAAGGTCATTCCTATGACGATGTGGAGGCTGATTGCCGATCATTTGTTGACAGTTCGCAAATGGCCACAGAGCATCTGGTTAAAACGATGCTGAAGCGTCGAAAGGTGCCTCCAGCCCGGACCCATAATATTGAACGATTGGCCGCGCAGATGCGGGCGCATCGTCCCGATGATGTTGATCCATGCGACTGGATCGCGCTCGCTGCATCAATTGAATCGCTGAATGGGGATTCGCACCGCGATCATCAAGCGGACTATGGTGATTATCGACCCACTGTGGAAGATATCACGCGCTCGGCGACGAGGGTTTCTGAGACCTTTCTGTTGCTGGTGGATGAGGTGGAGAGCGCTCTTCATCCTCACGACGTGCCAGCCACGATGGGGTTGAGTGTCAAGTGTTTGGGAGATGATCCCCATCAAGCCCTGATGCGCACGAATGCCGACGATGTCCTTGCGCGCTGTCACCAGATAGTAAAGATGGCGTGCGACGTGTATGAACTAGCAGAGACCCCAAAGACATTTCGGACAGAACCTATTGAGGCTGTGCGGTCGTTTTTCACTTTAGTGAGACCCGTGGAGAGGATTATTGCCGCGCAAATGACGGCTCGATTGGCATCCTTGACGTCAAGGGAAGGCAACGATAGTCACAATTCGTTTGAGGTGGACATGTCTACGACCAAAACTCCATCACCTTTTGAGATCTAAAAATATAAATCATCAGGATATTCCCTACTAATAAATAGTGCCGAACATTTGCAACGCTACAGTGCTAAATAGTGTCTGTTAAAAAACCCTAAATTCGCTATTAAAATGTTGAAAAAATATACTTTTCTGATGCGTTTGTTCTGACGAAGATTTCCGATATTTGGTAAAATTACTTGATTTCTTACAAGATTTCCATTGAATCAGCCAATCTTCGCTAAATTAAAGAAAAGGCATCTACATATTTCGGTGAAGTCAACACGTTGAAAAATATACTTTTATGCAGACATTATTTAGTGGTGATAATATCGGGTTCTTGAGTCTTTGAGGATCGTTTCATATGAAATCTAGACCTACCACCTTTAACACTTCGAAGGCTGTTACGGTGAAGGTCGCGCTAGAGAACCATACCTACTGGCACACAGAAAACTCCCGCATATCACATTGAGACATTCACACCGCTACGGAGTTCGCCTCACGGTTACAGTAGACCAGGATGGTGACCAATATAGTCCGTGGCTGCTTTGTCGATGACTAAGTCTCAACGCGCAGTTTAAATTTACAATTTGAACAACTCAGAAAGTTCATTTGAATTTAGAACCAGATGTAAGTTTCCGCATAAGAGTTTCTAACGATTTCGGAATAAGTATCCCATGTAATTCTGCATTACGCATTGCTTGCTGTCGCCTCGACCCCGGTAATCGCACTCCATCAAGAGCGGCAATGTAATGCAAAAGTCTTTCAATTCGTACAACAAAGTCTGATGAGTGCCCTGGAGAAATCATAATAATGGTCTGCCCTACTCTTGGAGCAATATTACCTGCGTCAAAAAATGAACCAGCTTCAAGACTTAGTGCGCTACCTGAAAATACTGCCGACAGTATCTCGACCATTAACGCTAATGCCGTCCCTTTCGATCGACCAATCGGAATCATTGTTCCTTTAAGCGCTTTGTCTGGATCAGTCGTAGCTTTTCCGTTAACGTCTAATGCCCATCCAGTGGGTATAGTCTCGCCTAATTTTTTTGCCGCCATCACTTTGCCCCGAGCAACCTTTGATAGCGATAAGTCAATTACAAGTGGATCAGTGTTGTCGCGTGGTGCACTAAACGCGATTGGATTGGTTCCAAAAATAGGTTCTATACCGCCCCAAGGTGCCATGGCTTTGGGTGTGTTCGCAAACATCAACCCGATCAAACCTTCCCTTGCAATGCGCTCAACTTGTATAGATAACGCTCCGCAATGATGTGAGTTTGCAACTGTTGCGATGCAAATTCCCATTTTTTTTGCCAGCGGAATACCTTCTGACAATGCAGTATCTAATGCTGGATATGCAAAACCTTCGTCAGCGTTAATGCAAAGTGATGCGGGACCACGAGATGTTACAGAAATATTTGCATTGAGGTTGATTTTACCGCTATGAATATGAGCGATATAGTCACTCAATCGCGTAAACCCGTGGCCATTCTGTCCTCCGGCCTCTGCCGTGATTAATGCTTGGGCAACTGAGGTAGCAACACTGTCTGAAGCCCCTGCCTGTCGTAGAGCGTTTGTGACGAGATCTCGCGCATCCGAGAGTGGTATTTGAATGGTATCAGACAGACGATCTGCTTTCTAATAATATGAATCCGAATTGCTAGTTTTCCAGAAATGAAGATACAGAGTCTTTAGTTTAAGCACTGCGATATAATTTAGTCATTGAAAATTCCCTATGCCCAAGTGCCTCCGCCGCTGTTTGACGACCATTAGCAGTACGACGTATCATATCAATCAATTGATTACCGGCTTCATCAATTGTCTGCTCACGGCGCAAAATACCAGAGACATCAATATCGATATGCTCACCCATCGTTCGTACCGTTCGAGGGTTAGCTGTTATTTTTATGACCGGCACAATTGGATTTCCAACGACATTGCCCTGACCTGTAGGAAATGTGTGAATGACAGCGCCGCCAGCTGCCATTAATGTAACACACTCTGCCGCCGCAGATGAGCTATCCATAAAGTAAAGACCAGCGCCTGATTTGGGGGATTCGGCAGGGTCAAGGATATCAATGTATTTGGATGTTCGCCCAATTTTTTCTAAATTACCAAGCGCCTTTTCTTCAATTGTTGTAAGCCCACCTTCAATATTTCCTTTAGTGGGCTGGCTATCACTCAGGTCATCAGTTTGATGCGCAAAAATGACCTGATCTTGATAAGCTTTCCACATATCATACCAGCGTGCTCCTACCTCTTCGTTAATGGCGCGTTTTTGACAAATATGCTCTGCACCAGTAATTTCAGACGTCTCGCCAAAAAATCCAGTTATTCCTTTCGGAAGTAATTTGTCGTACATGTTACCAACGGCGGGGCAAGAACCTAGTCCAGTTGTTGTATCACTTTCGCCGCATTTTGTCGAAATCCAAAGCTCATTTATTAAACATTTCTCTCGCTGGTATTCGCTCGTTTTATGTATAAATTCCTTTGCAGCCCACGAAGCAGTACGAATTGTTTCTAAGTCACCGTTTTGCTCAATAGAAAACTCCGCCACGGGTTTTCCAGTTGCTCGAATGCCGTTTGCAAGACGATTAGTCCAACTCGGCTCAATCCCAATCACAACTACCGCAGCAACATTTGGATTAGCACCAGTCCCAATCATCGTGCGAAAATGCAGGTCGAGGTCTTCACCAAACTGTAGTCGACCGTAAGCATGGGGAATCACAAGAGTTCCTTTGACATTATTGGCAACTGCTTCACAAGCAGCGTTGGAAATATCATCAACTGGTAAAATAACTACATGATTCCGAACACCAACTCGGTTATTCTCGCGACGATAAGCATAAATGGTTAAATCTGATCCCTTAGCCATTGATTTATCTCCTTACCAACGTTTCGTTTTACAGTTCTGCGTATGAACATGGGTTCCTCGAGGAACATCAGCAATTATTTTACCAATATCCTCGCCGTACTTAATAGCAGTATCTCCGATTTTGAGATCTCTGAGAGCAATTTTGTGGCCGATAGGGACATCAGCCTTTGCGATCAAACGAAAGGTGGAATTATCGTGTGTTATACAGCACAACATATCAGTACCTGCAGTTAAGCCTTCAATCACAACAACACCGACATTGTCGGCCTTTTGATGTACCAATAAATGCGGTATTTCTTTTGAAGTAGACCGAAACATAATAAACCCTCCTGTTTAATCAGGCTGAAGAATAATTTTGGGTGCGGACACGCGCCCGTCTAGAATTTCACGGAAGACGCTTAGACCTTCAGACATTGGTCTCACATCAGTCCAATCAAGTGCACCTAATCGGCCGTCAAACATGCAAGAACACGCTTCTCGAAAGTCCTGTGCTGTATATGTGTAGGTTCCGATGAACGTAACTTCTTGTAGTGTCATTCGTCTGATATCAAGTCCACTATTCCCTCCACCAAGGCCAATATGAAGAATAACGCCGCCCGGATTTACAACCAAAGCAGCGGAAGCGCGGGTTGCGTTAACTCCTACCGCGTCAACCACAATATCAAAATACTTTCCATCAATTTTTTCCGGTGCAAGAACGGTATAATCTTTTTCCTTACTAAGGTAGGTACGACGTCGTGCGTTGGAGTCAACTAACGTGATATCCCGTACACCTTGCGCCAGAAGACAATACACCGCTGCTACTCCGATAGCACCAGCACCCAAAACAAGTGCATTTTCTCGCATATCCTGATAAGCATTTTGAAGTCCTAGTCGAATGGCATGCCAACTGACTGAAATCGGTTCTGCCAATGACGCTCGCACAAAATCAAATCCATCTGGAAGTTGAACGAGGTTTTCTTTTGGCATTGCAACGAACTGCGCGAACGCACCTTCGCGCGGTGGCATCGATATAATTTGTCGCGAACTACAGAGATTTTCTCTTCCTGCTGCACAAGCTGGACAATGTCGGCATGTCACCAATGGATTAATTGTCACTCTCATGCCATCAAGTGGCCCGTCAACGACAGTTCCAGCCCCTTCGTGACCCAAGATAAGTGGTGCGGGTCTGCGGTCATCGTGACCTAAGAACGCATGCATATCTGATCCGCAAATTCCCACGCTTGATATCTGTATAAGATGATGATCAGCCGTCGGTACCGCATCGGCGACATCGCGATACTCCATTTCCTCTGGACCTGTATAAACCAGTGCCTTCATGTGACTTTTATTTATTTCTTTAAAAAGAATGATTCAAAAAGAGAAACTAAAAATGGGTAACCGTCATTTTCTGTTTATCAATGAACATGTTGTTGATTTAAATTCCATCATATCGTTGAATCATTGATTTTGACATCGTTTGGTGACAATTTTCACTTCGGCGTAAAGACTGTTTTGTTTTTTATTGCAGGTCACATTTTGTTTTGAATTGCGTCACAGATGATTAAACGGAATGAAGACAATGAGGTGTCGTGTCAAGAAAAGGTATTTGAAATTTAGATGTTGCATATTTCTGATAGATTAAGTTTTTTTCCTTAAATCAAATTCTTCGTCTGGGAAGAACTTCGCTAATCGAACATCAGCCGTTCGAGCATGTGCTTCCATACCTTCTAGGCGCGATATTCGTGCTGTGGCCTCGGCAATTCGTTTGGTTCCAGTTGGTGTTGAACGTTGCCAAGTAACAATCTTCATATATTTGTGTACTGAAAGACCTCCCGTGTAAGTTGCGGCTCCGCTTGTTGGCAAAACATGATTTGTGCCTGATGCCTTATCGCCGAAAGCAACTGTTGTTTCTTCACCCAGAAATAATGAACCGTAACACGATAGTCGATTGAGCCACCAATCAAGATCTTGAGCCAGAACTGTAAGATGTTCAGGGGCGTATTCATCCGAAACGTTTACCATCTCCTCTCGGTTTTCGCACAATATGACTTCTGCATAATCACGCCATGCTTTGGACGCGTTATCTCGATTTACCGTTGGTAGTGACTGAATCAGTTGCGGAACGAGGCGAAGTGTTTCCTCAGCGAGTGATTTGTCATCAGTAACTAACCAAACTGGCGAATTATAGCCATGTTCAGCTTGTCCAACTAAGTCAGTGGCTACAAATAGGGCATCGGCAGATGAATCGGCAAGGATCAGGCTATCAGTTGGTCCCGCAATCATATCAATGCCGACGCGACCGAACAAAACCCTTTTGGCTTCTGCAACAAATTGATTTCCCGGACCGACTAGCATATTAGCCTTTGGCAATCCAAATAATCCAAAGGTCATTGTTGCTAATGCTTGAACACCCCCCATGGCCAAGATTTTATCAGCGCCACATACATGTGCAGCATAAATTATCCCTGGTGGGATACCGGTTTGGGGCCGCGGAGGTGAACATGCGACGATATGTTTGCATCCTGCAACTTTTGCTGTTGTTACCGTCATAATTGCGCTCGCAATATGACTATAACGTCCTCCCGGCACATAACATCCAACTGACTCCACGGGAATCGTTTTCTGACCTGCAATCATGCCGGGTACGATTTCAACTTCAATTTCTCCGAGTGTCGCTTTTTGAACTTCGGCAAATCGTTTTACATTGCTATAACTAAAGTGAATATCTTCCTTAACTTTTTCTGGGATTTGCTGAGATGCAATCTCAATATCATCATCACTTAACAACTTAGGTCCGCGATATTTATCAAACTTTGCAGCATATTCCGCTGCCTTTTTGTCTCCTCCAATTTCGATTTCCTGCAAGATATTTTTGACTATTTCGTGTACATCAGAAGCACCACTTTGAGAGGTGAGAATTGCTTTCTTCAAATATTTTCTTGTCATGCGACTGTGCCTTTACTTATATATTTCAGGGAGTAACATGGTCGAGATTGCTGGCACATACGCAATAAACAGGCTGACAATTAGCATAAAAAATACGAAGGGAATTGCACGGGCCGCAATACGCAGAATTGACTCGCCGGTAATTCCTGAAACAACAAATAAATTGAGTCCGAGGGGTGGGGTGATGAATCCCACACCAAGGGCTGTAATCATCATGATGCAGAATTGAATTTCGTTCATTTCAATTTGTTGGGCAAGAGGAAATAGAATTGGTGCTAAAATGACGATGTTGGGCGTTGTTTCCATCACGCAACCAGCCGCAACGAGGATCAAAATCATCATCAAGATAAGCACCCATGGCTCATCACTTACGGAGGTTGCAGCGGCGACAAAGCCTTGTGGAACTCCTAAAATAGCGAGAGCTTGTGCTAACGGTAGAGAGAAAGCAATAATTGGAAGAATAACACCATTCACTTTTGCCGAGCTAACCAGCATGGCTGGAAAATGTGAAAACTTTAATGTACCAATAATAAAGCCAATGATAACTGTGACAACAACTGCTAAGGCACCAGCTTCCGTTGGGGTTAATCGCCCTGAGAAAATTCCCAAAAAGATAATTCCAGGCACTAAAAATGCATACCAACCAGATTTAAGCGCTGCCAACAAATTACGAACCCATTCTCCAAAGGTCATTAATTCGCCACCTTCATAGGCGTGCCGACGATTCACGATTGTGTTTGTGATTAGAATTGAAATTAAAATCAAAAGTCCGGGAATAACCGCAGCAAGAAATAATATTGAAACGTTTACCCCGAGAACAAGGCCGATAATGATGTAAGCAATGGATGGTGGAATAAGAATGCCAGTACAGGCTCCGGCGGCCACAAGCGCGCAGGCATATGGTCTTGGGTAACCACTTTCTACGAGACGATTTATTGTCATACGCCCGACTGCTGCCGCGCCCGCAGCATCGGAGCCTGATATTGCTGCAAACATACCGCAAACTAAGACTGTTGCGGATCCAAAACCACCTTTCGCCCAACAAGTGATAGCCTCAGCAACGTCAAGGAATTTTTTGCTAAGACCAGTGCGAACTAAGACATCACCGGTCAGTATAAACAGCGGTACTGCTGTAAGTGCAAAATGATCAATTCCATGAAATAGACTTTCCCCGATCAAACTTAAAGGTAACGCACCTGACATCATTAGCATCAAGATTGCCGCTGCGCCGATAGCCGCCCAGACAGGAACGGCAAGAGCGATCAGAATAACTAGTATAGCAACAGGGATGAAAAAATCCCAACCGAGCTCAATTGACTGATTCTGTAACTGCTGCCACATCATGGCTTGATGGCCTTATTAATCAAAAAGTCTATCGCCTTGGTACGCAGGGCGACTATTTCTAAGGTCGGAAAGATCACGCAAAAATGACTGGATTAAGCGCAAAATCACGAGAGAAAAACCGAACGGTACGGCGAACAGAAAGATGGTCTGACTAATTCGCAATCCATGTGTTACTGATCCAAACTTCCATGATACGTGCAATGCTTCCCACGACCAGTAAATAGCTATTAACGCAATAATAAACATGACAATGTCGCCAAAGATATAAAGTAATGCCTTTAGTTTTGCGGAAACGTAATTTAAAATTACATCTATTCGAATATGTCCACGTTCTTTAACGGCTGACGCTGCACCAATCCATGCAAGGTAAATGAACGAGTATCGTACAATTTCCTCGCCCCAAATTGATGAGTAAGCAAAGACTTCACGCCGAATGACTTCAATAAACATTGTACCAACGAGCATCACGTAGAAGACAAGTAATAGCCAACGTTCTCCATTTTGGTCGAGAGTCTTGTAAATTAAACAAAGTTGCTTCAATTTTTTCTCTTTTTAAGGTTAGTTTTAATTTGAAAGACGGATTAAATCATTATGTTCGTTAAGGCGTTTTTACTATCTGAGATTTGAACGATTAGGTTAAATCATTGACGTCATTTGCATTAATCACGGTATTTAATGAACTGCGAAGGTTTTGAAACTTAAAGAAATTGATTGATTGATGATCATTGATGCTTTGAATTGGGAACGGCGCGATTAAGTACGGCGCCGTTCCAAAGATATTCACGCGTCGTGCACGTAATAGCGCCCCATAGTATCGGCAGCTTCTTCAAGGCGAGCAAATGTATCCAAGTCGCCTGCAAGGTCTTTTTTGAACTGATCCCATTCGCTGCGCTGATAACCACCAGCCGCTTTCCATTCAGCGAGCTGATCATCACTTAACGAATAGAATTGAACACCGTTTGCGGTTAATTGTGCCATTGCGAATGACCGTGCTGAAGGAACCTTGGAGAGGTTCTGGGCTTGTGTTACCTCGCCTGCAAATTCAATGCCTTCTTTCACATCTGATGGTAGTGAATTAAACCATTCTAGATTAACGGAGTAAACTTGGCTGTCTGGGACGGCTTGGGTGAAAGTAACGTGGCTGAGGATTTCGCCAAATCCGAAGACATGCAATGCACCTACAGCAGGGTCGAGCGCATCTGCAACCCCTTGTCGAATTGCTGATGGTGTTTCGCCCCAAGCAACGGGTGTGGGGTTCGCACCAACTAAACGATAGTATTGCTGTAACATAGCAGAGCCTGGAACCCGAAATTTAACGCCAGCCATGTCTGATGGTGTTATGATCGCATTACCGCCTTGACGTACAGCAACGACACGTGGGTCAATAACAATATAGAAGAGTGCTTTAAAGCCAGAATTTGCAATTTTTGGATCGACTTCTTCTTTCCAAGTTTGAGATGACGTAAGATTTGTAAAGCGTTGGTTTGAGCCACAAAAGTATGGTAAATTAATGAGGTCGACAACTGACGCGAAGGGCGCAAAGTTGGACAGGCTGTGTTGTGCACATTGAATGGTGCCTCCTTGAACGGCCTGTGCTAAGGTGCCTCCTGCACCTAATTGACCGCCGGGAGCAAGGCGCACATAAACCTTTCCGTTTGTCATGTTTTGGATATTTTCTTTCAAATCCAGTTGCATAATTGGGTAGCTACGCGATGCACCAATTACATACGCGGTCGCTAGGGTCATTATGTGTTCTGCCGCAGATTCACGTTCTTTTTCTTCTGCGGCAGTTTGTGCCGATGCGGAATCTGACCATAGCAATCCCGCTGAGCCAGCAACAGCTGCGACCGTAAATCCTCCGGTGCTGGCTAGCTTTAAGAAATTTCGACGCTCAGTCGATGTCAACTTTTCTGTTGAATCCATCATAATTTCCTCCGAATATTAATTTTGTCTTTGGTTGTCGTTGATTTTGCATGCGCTTCGCTTTGCAGAATTCCAATTGAAAAAAATATGGATGCTCCAAACAGTATTACCATTTCGGCAACAATACCGAGAGGCGCAGTTCCTGTTTCTGATATAGCACCCAAAGTGACGTTTGCTGTGAAGCAAGCAACAAGAATAATTGCAACAATATAAGCCATTTCCTCCCTTTCACCCAATGGGCATGTTTGATATATATATATTAATGTTTAAATTAAATGCAAGCGCTTACATTACAAAAGGCCAAATTTATTCGAAATTAACAATGAAGAATGTTGAAAAAGAACTGATTTTGCCAACGATGGAGGATGTTGCCCGTCATGCGAAGGTTTCGACTGCGACGGTATCACGGTGTTTAAATACGCCGGACCAAGTCATTCCGAAAACACGCAAGCGGGTTTTTGACGCAATTTCTCAGTTGGGATATGCGCCAAATTTTGGCGCAAGAGCGTTAGCGGCAAAACAGACGAATACGATTGGTGCCATTATTCCAACGATGGAGAATGCCGTCTTTGCACGCGGTATTCAAGCTTTTCAGGAAGAGCTTGGACGTCATGGCAAGACGTTATTGATTGCCTCGTCAGCTTATCAGGCGTCTTTAGAAGATGAACAAGTGCGTGCCTTAGTTGCTCGCGGGGCCGAAGCATTACTTTTAATTGGATATGATCGTGATCAACAATTGTATGAGTTTTTACAGAGGCGATCAATTCCAACTGTGATTACGTGGTCATTTATTGAAGCACATGACTGGCTGGCTGTTGGTTTTGATAATCATGAGGCAATGGAGAAACTCGCCAACTTAGTGATTGATTACGGTCATCGTGCACTGGCGTGTATTTCGGCCCCTACAGCGACAAACGATAGGGCACGTGGTCGTGTGGAGGGCATTCGTTCAGCAATGGTCGCTCATGGTCTTGATCCAAATTCACTTGTTTTGGTCGAAAGGCCTTATGGAATCGAGAATGGAGAGGACGCTTTTCGACATTTGATCGCTCGTTCACCGAATACCACGGCGGTCTTGTGCGGGAATGATGTTTTGGCTTTGGGTGCGTTGCGTGAGGCTGTCAGAATGGGTCTTGATGTTCCAAGGGATATTTCAATTACTGGTTTTGATGATATTGAAGTGGCTATGTTAGCTGAACCAGCGTTGACGACCGTACATGTTCCGCATCGTGAAATGGGGCATTGTGCGGCAAGAGTGCTAATTCAGATGCTCAATAAAGAAACGACCTTGCAAAGTGTTTTGTTACCGACCGAGATCCGCTTGAGACAATCCTTGGGGAAACCTTTGCTTTGCAGGAACTGACTTTACTTTAGTTTTAGTGGACTTTGTCATCGTGATTTGGAACGAATTTTTTCAGTCATAAACTAGTATATCAACTTTATTATATTGATGGGTATAGGGACTTTAGTTTGATGCGGGCATCGTCGGTTGTGAACCGCCAGTTGACGGGGTGCTGGGCGGCGTTGCGATGATCCTGCCAGGAGCCGTGTTTTGGTGTATGATGAATCTCGAAGCGAGCCGCGATTCGCTTGGCCTCCGCCGGCTCAAAGCGCTCATAGAGGGTTGAGAGCTTATGCGTGTTAAGGTTGTCCATCACCAGAATGATCCTTTTGTTGGGGAAGTGTACATCCGCCAGATCCTTTAACACATCAGCGACATCCTGTTTGGTTCGGCGGTCCGTCACCTTGACGTGCCGCCAGCCTTCCAAGGGAGCGGTCATCATGAACAGGTTGGCGGTGCCGTTGCGTTCATACTCAACATCATAGGCCGCCCGTTGACCAGGACGCGGGGGCAAGGGGG
>JAPORV010000061.1:15437-15715 GCA_026710055.1 Aestuariivita sp. | reverse complement strand
GATGAATCTCCGTACAATCATAGGCGGCATCCATCAGTTCATCACAATAAGAAACCCGACTGGCACTCATCTGTGCCAATGGAATAGCGGCTTGACTGTCATGCAGGGATGCAGAAGACAGCTCACCGGAATATCCCCGTCTGCCGCATCAATAGGGAGTTTATAGCCATGCCAACTCACCGTATGACCCTTAACATGGCGTTTTGCACTTGTATCACAGGCGGTGGGAAGAGATAAGGTGCCGCCCACCTGCAACGCCAACCGTGTGGGCTCTGCGG
>JAPORV010000061.1:0-15427 GCA_026710055.1 Aestuariivita sp. | reverse complement strand
AAAAACGAAAGGACATGTCATGTCAGAATATAAAGCCTATGTGGGTCTTGATGTACATAAGGACACCATCGCCAACCGCCGGTCGGCCCTGCGACGGGTGATCAATCGGCCGGCGCCGACTGATGAAGCATTGAGCTTTTGTAACGAAGCGGGTCCCTGCGGCTACGGTGTGTATCGGGAGTTCACCGAGTGGGGGTATCATGGCGATGTCGTCGCTCCGAGTCTGCTGCCGAAAGGAGCGACGCGATGCGTTGAAACTGGCCCGGCTGCATCGGGCCGATGAGTTGACACCGGTCTGGGTGCCGGGTCCTGAACAGGAGGCGATACGGGACCTGACCCGCGCACGGGAGGATATGAAAGCACTCCAGCCCAAAGCCCGGCAGCGGATCGGCGCCTTCCTCGTCCGTTACGCCCGTGTCTTTCCGGGCAAGAGCCCGTGGACGCCGGCGCACAAGGCCTGGCTCTCAGATCAATCCTTTGACACACCGGTGCAGCAGTTGGTCTTTCAGGAATACGTCAACGCCTGTCATGAGACATCCCGGCGTGTGGCCAGGCCTAGACGAGTAGATCTAGGACGCGGCCACATCCTGGTCCCTGATATGAATTGACTGGTTGATTTATGTGGCTAATATGTCATAGTTTGCCTTTGCAAGCACCATGGTGATGGACCTGAGAGACCGACAGTGGATCACTCTGATATCCGCGGGTTGGGTACCGCCAGACGTCACTTTCGTCACGGACGAGGCTGTTTCTTGATACAATTCTCCTCCATCACTATAATCTGCGATCAACTGCAAAATTTATCAGCAACGATTCAGAATGGTCAATCAATCGATATTCGGGCAATTTTCCAGATAATTTCTTTTCTTCATATATAAAGAAATGCTGTATGTCCCTTCTGCTTTTGAAAAAATGCCGGAAAGCGGGAAAAATTCGCTTAAATCCCGAGTTTTGCAAGTGCCCGAATAAATTACCAATTTACTAAACCGGAGTTTCGCAATACGTGATAATATAACTCACGCCTGTACACCAGCATTACATAAATCAATCCAATCAGGTATACCGCCTATATCCGGTAGAATAACATCTGCATACGGTTTCAAAGTATCAGTATCCGCCATGCCCGTTAAAACACCTACCGTTTTCATACCCGCATTCCGTCCCGCAATTAGATCAAATGTACTATCGCCAACCATGATTGCGGCGTTGGGAAAAATATTTACCTCATTACAAAAGGCCAAGAGTTGTTCAGGATGAGGCTTAAAACCAAAGCCGCTATCATACCCTGCAATAAACGAAAACCGATTTAGAATTCCTGCCAGCGACAAATGCGAATAGGCAGATTGTTCACTATCATTTGTTGCTACACCCAAAACCAATCCGCGTTCCTTTAAAGAATCAAGAAGCGGTACCAAAGGAACAGCTTCAACTTGCGCCGTATTGTTCGCACTTTGATTAATCAAATTATAAATTCGTTTTAATTTAGTAGCACTAAAAAATGGTCTTAACGCATCTGTAATATCTTTTGGAGTGCCCGCGATGACAACGCTATCTTCAGAAAAATGCCTGTTTTCAAAATTAAATCCAATAATTGCGCCGAGTTTTTTTGCAAGAATTTGATCTCCATCCGCAATTTTTAACAAAAACGATACCGCCCAAGCTGACCAGGTTTTGTTAAAGTCAAATAATGTACCGTCTTTATCAAAAAGAACCGCGCTAATCATTAAATTACGTCCAGTGAATATGCGTATTGCCCAGCATCGCTGTACGTGCCTTCAATGGTTCAGAGTAGTCAATTTTTAACGAATCGCAACACGCAATAACCCAATCATCATTCATTGTTAAAAAGTCCAGCACTGAACTCAGGAAGTTCTTATCATACAATCCATTCATGATATCTACCTCTGATGCGCCCGTCATATTTAGAAATTTCGGCAAAAGTTCATCATTACCAACAAGCCAACCCAGCACCATAATGGCGATTTCATCGGCCGACTCTTCATTAATTGTCATTGGTCAATTCTCATTAATGAGTAAATTTAATGCTCACACAAAATCAACAAACACATTATTTTATTTATTTTTACCCAAAAATAAATAAAATTCTAATCGCTGATCACACTTTTCCCGCATTTATTCAATCGAAACTAATTTACAGGTGTCGATTACATCGTTGCTTAGCATAATTGATTAAATTATAGGAAGATTATTTAGTTAAATTTAATAACAGTATTTCGAGAAAAATATGACAGTAACTTGCAATATTGCGATTCGAAATGCTGCGACGATAATTGTTCTTCGGAACAAACATAAAGCACCATCAATTTTAATGGGTCAACGTGGCTCAAATGCCGTATTTATGCCAAATAAATTTGTCTTTCCTGGAGGTGCAGTAGATCCCTCTGATGCGAGTATAAGATTGGTTTGTGATATAAGCAATCCCTGTCATTCACGGCTTAATGCGCACGCATTGGAAGGTTTACAAAGCGCTTTATGTGTCGCCGCAGTGCGGGAGTTATGGGAAGAAACAGGTCTCATTTTGGGTGCACCCGGACAATGGGTAGAGCCAGTACCATCCGATTGGAGAGGTTTTGCAAACATGGGATATCTTCCAACTGCGGATTCACTAAAATTTGTTTTTCGTGCGATAACGCCGCCTGGAAGGCCTCGCCGCTTTGATGCGCGGTTTTTTCTTGTTGACTCCGAACACATTTGCAGTGACTTAGATGATTTTTCGCACGCATCAGATGAATTACAGCATTTGCAATGGGTTTCTTTAACGCGAGCGAGAGAATTTGATCTTCCATTTATTACCGAGGTTGTCCTAGCAGAAATAGAAAACCGTCTTTCTCAATCAAACCCACCACCCTCAGTACCCTTCTTTATGAATAATGAAAAAGAGAGTATTTTTCTACGGATTTAGGGTATATGAAAGGTTTTTCTTTTAGCATTCTATGTTATTTTTTCTTAAAAGTTTTCATTATTTCTTGGCTTTTTTCGTGAACATCATGGAAGTTAATTTAAGTTCTTGATTAATTTAATTTAATAAATACAAATACAGTGACATGATTTCGTATATGCCCAGACAAATAGTAACGAATGCTGCCGAACTGCCTTGTAAGGAAAACTCAATGTCACTTAAAATCGCCACATGGAATATCAACTCAATAAGGCTTCGCGAAAACTTGATTTGCAAACTCATGTCAGAATACGCTCCTGACATAATCTGTTTGCAGGAATGCAAATCCACTGTTGAAAAAATTCCAACTGAGCGTTTTCGTGCATTAGGCTACTCAAGTTGGGTTGCGCGAGGTCAAAAAAGCTACAATGGGGTCGCTATTCTGTCAAAATTAAGAATTAAAGATGCAGGTGACTTGAATTTTGCGGGATTGGATCAAGCCCGCCATGTTGCATGTAAGTTAGAAAATGGCGTAACCATTCATAATTTTTACGTCCCAGCGGGAGGCGATATTCCAGACCGCGACCGTAATTCAAAGTTTGATCAGAAGTTAACTTATTTAACTGATATGAAAGATTGGTTTAAGCGAAACACACCCCAAAAATGTATTCTTGTCGGTGACTTGAATATAGCACCGCAAGAAGATGACGTTTGGTCGCACAATAGTCTTCTTAATGTTGTGAGTCATACACCAATTGAAGTGCGTCATTTAAAAGATACACAAGCATCAGGTAATTGGTGTGACATTACGCGGAAGCATATCTCTACTGGAAAACTTTATTCGTGGTGGTCTTATCGAGCACGTGATTGGAATGCATCTGATAGAGGTAGAAGACTTGATCATGTGTGGGCAACACCCGATATCGCCATTAAATCCCACAGCTCTTTTGTTTTGCGAGAAGCACGTGGTTGGGATAACCCGAGTGATCATGCCCCAGTTTTCGCCAATTTTGAGCTTTGATTTTGTGAGTAAGTTGTTCATATTGATCGCAAAATCTTTAGAGGAATAGGAACATGATCAACCTTGGCGCAAAATCGCAATCAGTCCAGAATCAAAATGGATTGATTAAGGATAGCACAGAAGCCACATTTGCCGCAGATGTACTTGAGGCATCGCAAGAAGTGGCAGTTATCGTTGATTTCTGGGCGCCATGGTGCGGGCCGTGCAAGACATTAGGGCCGATGCTTGAAAGTGCTGTCAAGGCGACTGAAGGCGCAGTAAAGATGGTTAAAGTCAACGCGGACAATGCCCAAATGCTCGTTAGTCAACTACGCATTCAGTCTATCCCTACAGTTTATGCTTTTTTTAAAGGTCAACCGGTGGATGGGTTTCAAGGCGCCGTTCCTGAGTCTGAAATCAAAGCTTTTGTTGATCGCGTTATTAAAGCAACAGGCGGTCAATCTCCCGAGCAAACAATTTCAGATCACCTCAAAACTGCAGAAGAGATGTTGGATGAGGGTGCAGTCGTTGATGCAACTCAAATTTTCTCGCAAATTCTCAGCATTGAACCCAACCATGCAGGCGCGTATTCGGGTCTTATTCGCGCACATATTGCCCTGAATGATATTGATAAAGCAGAGGCTATTCTTAATGGCGTTCCCGCTGAGATTTCTAATGCCACTGAGATTGAAAGTGCCTATGCTCAGTTGAAACTCGCTAGGCGTGCGCAGTCCGTTGGACCACTCCAAGAACTTAAAGCGCAAGTAACAAAGAATCCCAATGACCATAAAGCAAGATTTGACCTATCGCAGGCACTATTCGCAAAAGGAGAGAGTGAAGAAGCCGTTCATGAACTCTTAGAAATTTTTCGTCGCGATTCTGAATGGAATGACGGTGCCGCGAAGCAAGAATTATTGATGATCTTCGACGCGCTAAAGCCAAACGATCCAGTTGTTTTGAATGGACGACGTAAGCTAACTTCAATGATATTTACCTAATTTATTCTTCACTCATTCAAGGTAATGTTAAAGATCGCAGATTTGCCACAGACGCTCGCCGTCTTTCCGTTGCCCGGGGCTTTATTACTACCCCGGTCACGGTTACCTCTTCATATATTTGAACCTAGGTACATTCAAATGTTTGAGGATTCTTTGAAGACGCAAAATCGTTTAATTGGAATGATTCAACCCAATGCAATGTCAAACAACGAAAATGCTTTGCACTCAATTGGTTGTGCTGGTCGTATTTCACAATTTTCCGAAACCGAAGATGGGCGCTTTTTGATTACGCTTAGTGGAGTCTCACGTTATCATGTGAATGAAGAAATTTCGGGATTTTTGCCTTATCGCAAATGTTCAATTAACTGGTCAGGTTTTGAAAATGATTTGGGCTTACCTGAACGGAATGTTGACATTGATCGAGAAAAACTACTTAAATTACTTGAAAAATACTTTGTTTCACGCGGATTATCGACAGACTGGGACTCACTCACACAAGCAGAAGATGAGTTATTGGTTAATTCACTTTCTATGTTGTTAGATTTTGACTCTCAGGATAAACAAGTATTACTGGAGGCAGTTGATTTGGCCGCACGCTATAAAAGTTTAATTACACTGCTTGAATTTGCATTACGAAGTGGTGACCATAATGAGAAGATACAATGACTGAAAGAAAGGGCGAGAGTTTTGATCGTCATATGCTTGAGGCATTGGTGTGTCCCTGCACGCATAATTCACTCGAATTTGACGCCGAACGTCAAGAATTGATTTCACGGGCAGCAAATTTAGCATTTCCTATTCGAGATGGTATACCTGTAATGCTTGTGGACGAAGCAAGAACACTTGAATAAAGATATCATTTTTCTCGGCAAACTGAGCTTTGGAACTAGGTGCAAATAACATATAGACACTTATGGATTTTATTGACACGAGATAAGCTTTGTTTCCTGCGCTTACGTTGCGTTGTTAACAAGATGTCTTTTTGTCGTTATTTTAAGCGACATTGGACCGGTCAAATCTCAAAAGAATTATGCTTGGATGTCCATAATACTAACTTGGAACGGCTCTTTCCAGTTACCCCAAAATAACCTCTAATGAGATAGTATTTGTCTGTAATGGCTTAAGCTTCATTCAGCAAAAACCGACTTTCCCGCCCGGCGAAGCACCGCAGGGATAGAAATTCTTACAATCTTTCCAGCACTGTTTCGTTCCCATTTACTCATCTCACATCTCTTTGATTCTACTAGTTCCGCACTATATCGGATTAAAAAACCCTCAAGCGTTACTTTCATATCAACTTCCAACATGTTCTCGTGATCAAGATTGCCACTTGGTTTAATTTAGCCAGTCATCCAGGAACATTTTAAATTCATAGCAAAAAGGTAAAGAAATTATGTATTCACTTTTGGGTATTTCAGGATCACTTCGAGCAGAAGCAACAAATCGCAAACTCCTTCGTGAAGCAGCGCGACTTTTTGACGCTAGCGACTATACCGAAGCCAATCTGAATTTACCGTTGTATAATACAGACTTAGAAACAGCAAAAGGAATCCCTGCTTCTGTCATTTCACTTGCAAATGAAATTGAGAAGGCAAACGCTGTTATCATTTCGACGCCAGAATACAATAAAGGCCCGTCTGGCGTGTTAAAGAATGCTCTAGATTGGGTGAGTAGGACAAGTCAACAAACATGGCGAGATAAACCCGTTGCCATTATGTCAGCATCAGCTGGTCGTGCCGGCGGGGAACGTGCTCAATTTGTTTTACGCGGATTTATGGTTCCATTTCGGCCACGTATCTTACAAGGACCAGAAGTTCATCTAGCAAATTCAAACCAACAGTTTGATGAAAAAGGACATTTGATTAGTAATGTATATCTTGACAGCCTTCAAGAACTTATGAATGACCTCCGCCAAGAAGTAGAACGGTCAATTTAAACTCTCTCATTAACTAACCAATTCTTTAGCAAAGTACGCGAAGTAAGTATCTTCACAGTCAAAGATAACATGTCTTTGTGATAAACCAAATTGACTTGCTTGCGAAAACTAAATAAACAACAGATGATAAAAGAATCTTAGCTTACGCTGATATATTTATTGAGATAAATCATCCTCTAACTCTTATACATTATCACAAACTATATGTGTTATAGAAGCAATTCTTCAAATTCACACAATCATTGACTGCGATGGTCGAATAATAAACACACATTATTGTACTTTTGGTGATTTACAATATTGTTCGAGAGTGGAACATCTTTAAGTCGTCAACTTGTGTGGCCAAAATGAGTAAGACCATTTACAAAGGTGATGCCCAAAGGATGGAAGAACAAAAAGCACTATTACAAAGAAATGACTCGAAGAGGTTTAAATCAAAGCACATTCGAGACTATTTGGCCTCAAAATTGGTGAATTGCCGAAAAATACGCGAAAATTGTAAAGGAGACTTTGTCAAATATGGTAGGAATCATTGGTCAAATTTAATTCCACTAACCTGAAGATTGGAAGATGTATTCGGGCATTAAAGGTAAGAATCGGAAAAATTTGAATCCCAAAATAAGTCATTTCTTTAGCTCTTGGAAGAAAAAGAATTCATTGTAAGCAACTCATACTCTGCAACTGTTTCATTTTTTTGGTTGGTTACAGTAACATGCCATCTTACTTCACCGTACTCAGTATTTCGCGGTGTCTTTTGCATAACTGTTAAGCGAACTTTAATCTGATCACCAGCGACAATCGGTTGCGTAAATCGAAGATGATCTAGACCGGTATTCGCCAATACTGGACCTTCATTCGGCTCTACAAACAAACCCGCTGCAAAGCTAAGTAACAAATAACCATGAGCAACACGGCACGGAAAGAATGGATTGCGACGTGCTGCTTCATCATCCATATGAGCGTAAAATGTATCCCCAGTAAAATGGGCAAATTTTTCGATATCTTTAATCGTCACTGTCCGCGACTGGGTACGAATTGTCTCACCAATCTTCAAAAAATCAAAATAACGCTTGA
This sequence comes from Aestuariivita sp., assembly GCA_026710055.1. Taxonomy (GTDB): domain Bacteria; phylum Pseudomonadota; class Alphaproteobacteria; order Rhodobacterales; family Rhodobacteraceae; genus JAPORY01. The sequence continues at coordinate 7,520 of JAPORV010000061.1, read as the reverse complement.
ATGGATGCTCATTGTAAGTATTCTCCGCTGCTCCCGGAACCCATTTATTCCCAATTGCACTAATGACGTCAGGACCTCCCTGAATTGCAGTACGCTGCATGTAACGCATAACCCCTCGAATTCCCCCTAATTCTTCACCACCACCAGCTCGCCCAGGACCACCATGCAACATATGCGGTAGTGGAGAACCATGCCCTGTCGCTTCCTCCGCACTTCTATAATCAGAAAAGTAAAGACGACCATGATAAGCACCAGACCCAAGAACTATTTGTCGCGCTACGTCTGAACTTCGCGTAAAAATTGAGGCCACTAAAGAGCCACCCCCACGGTTTGCTAAATCAATAGCATGGTCTAGATCACGATAACCCATAATTGTTGCCACGGGACCAAAAACTTCAATCACATGAATGGCCTCTGCCGTATCAGGGCAATCGCAATAATAGAGCATTGGTGGCACAAACGCACCTAGCTTAGAATCAGCATCAATAACATCAAAGGCATCAATATCCCCGAATATGCACTCAGCTTCTTTACCAATCACTTTTGTTCCTTTAATCACAGCTTGCTTTTGAACATTCGAAACCAAAGACCCCATTCGAGTCGATTTATTTTTTGGATGACCAACAATAATATTTTTTAATTTGCTACATAATGCCGAAATTACCTCATCAACCTGCTCATCTGGGACAAGGATACGCCGAATTGCAGTGCATTTTTGCCCCGCTTTAGTCGTTAGTTCACGTATCACCTCACTTGTTAGATTGCTGAATTCGTTATGATTAGCGGTAATATCAGGGCCTAGAATAGTAGCATTGAGGCTATCTTGCTCAGCAATAAATCTGATTGATTCATAATGTAAATGAGGAGATGCTTTAAGTTCCGATGCCGTGTCCGCTGACCCGGTAAAGCTAACAACATCTTGACAGGTAAGTTGACTGATTGTATCACCCAATCCGCCCGAAATTAACTGCAGCGATCCGTCCGGCAAAAAACCAGTCTCAAGCATAATTTTTACTGCTAACTCGGTAACGTAACTCGTTGCGGTTGCAGGCTTTACGATCACCGGCATGCCTGCCAAAAACGCAGGTGCTAATTTTTCCAACATTCCCCAAACCGGAAAATTAAAAGCATTGATTTGTAACGCGACCCCCTGTAATGATGTGCAAACATGTTGCCCGAGAAATTTACCAGTCTTGGACAAATGTTCAATCGGCCCATCAAGATATACAACATCATTTGGAAGTTCCCGACGACCTTTAGACGCAAAAACAAATAGTGTTCCGATACCTCCATCAATGTCATAACGATGATCAGATAATGTCGCACCGGTCAAAAAACTAATATTATAAAGATCTTCCTTACAATTATTCAGCGCGATCGCCAGTGATTTGAGAAGACGTGCGCGATCATGAAATGAGATGGCCTGTAACGCCGGCGCGCCTTTGGTGCGTGCATAACTAAGCATATCCTCAGTTTTGATTGTATCATTTCCGGCTTGTGCCATAACTTGACCCGTAACTGGGTTTTCTATGTCTCGGGCGCTGGAGTTCGGCGGTATCCATTGACCAGCAACATAGCTCTTCACATCAAGAATGCTCATTGTGGAACTCGTCAATTAATAAATTTGTCTCATGTACTAAACGCCAACAAAATCTCAGCTAATAATTGAAAACACCCCTGTCAACGCTAAAGCCAATTCACTGGTCATAATCAATAACAATTCGACTACTGGTTGGGTAAGATTGGCAAGAAAGAACATACCCGTCTTTCACTTCTTTTTCTGATAAAGCATGGTTCGCCAGCATCTCAACCTCCCCTTCCAAAACTTTGCATTTGCAGGTTGAGCAAATGCCAGATTTGCAAGCATAAGGCACGTCAATCGCGTTTTCCAAAGCCGCGTCAAGGATTGATTGCGATTTATTGATGTCAAATCGCTGACTTGCACCATCAAAAAAAATCATCAGGTCAATTATTTTTTCCGATATGTCCCATTTAGTGGTTCGCTCATCAAGTCTTTGCCATTCTTTCCGTGTTGTTCCAAACAACTCAAACTTAATTGCGTCGTCATCAAATCCCTGATCCTGCAAAGCAGCGACAATATCAAGCATCATCGATTCGGGACCACAAATAAACGCTTTATTGAATCTCTTTATATTGATCCAATGTTGAAATAAATCCTTGCATTTCTCATAGGTTAGACGGCCTGCAAATAAATCAATTTCCTGACTATTTTGTTTCAGAATATGAATCAAACTTAATCGTCTCATAAAATAATTCTTCAAATCGTTAAGCTCTTCACGAAACATAATCGACTGCATCTCACGGTTTGCATACACCAACGTAAAACTACTCAATGGTTCTTGCAGTAGTATGGTTTTTAAGATTGATAACACAGGTGTAATGCCTGAACCGCACGCAAATGCAATATAATGTTTTGCATGATGGGGATTTATTTTCGTATAAAATTTCCCCATTGGTTTCATCGCTTCAAGAAAATCACCTTCGCGAAGAACATCATTAGCATAACTTGAAAATGCACCGCCTTGTACCCGCTTAATTGCAACCTTAAGGACAGGGGAGCCTTGCTCAACACAAATGGAGTAAGAACGCCTTAATTCTTTCCCGTTGAAGAAATGCCGAAACGTTAGATACTGACCTTGAGTGAAGTTAAATTCACCACTCTGCGGCTCTAAAGTTAATACGACAGCCTCACGGGTCGTTTTCTTCGCCTCAATGATCTTCAATTTGTGAAACTGTGTCATTTAACAAAATAGATCAATGGCACTTGAAATAATCGAATGGTTCCAGACATATTTGGCAACGCCATTGCGCTTTGCATGGCGTCGAACCATAATCACTGATTTTTTCTAATTCAGTCGCATAACAATGGGGACAACGTTTAGGCCGACCAACAAATTGTGGAGGTGCAATACCATATTCCTCCAGACAGGCACGACCTTTTTCAGAAATCCAGTTAGTAGTCCAAGCAGGCGAGAGTCGCTGAGAAACACAAAATTGGTTAACACCATGTCGCGTCAGTAACGCTTCAATATCAATCGTAATTACGGAAGTCGCGGGGCATCCAGAATATGTCGGTGTTATTGAAACTTCAAGTAAGTCATCTTTCCAGGCTACACTGCGAACAATGCCAAGATCAACAACTGAAATCACGGGAATCTCTGGATCTGGAACCTGATCAAGCCATTGCCAAATTTCATCTACGGTTGGTCGTGTCATTTTGAACTCAAGCCCACTAAAGAAAAATTCTGACTAACATATCTACCTGTCACGTTCACATTGAGGCTTCAACCATTACCAATTTGCATCAGGATAGGCGCGGGAAAGCCACTGCATCTGGTTAAGTATATGGCCCAAGTGTTCTGAATGCTGCTTGCCTGTTTTGCCACCTTTCTGCGAAAATTGGATATTTGGTAACGTGAGTGTCGCAGATGAAAAAGTTTTGTTTATTTCTTCAAAGTAACTCTTTCGCAAATTGTCGAGGTTTGACAAAACACCTTCTTTAACCATTTGCTGCTCAACAGAATCGCTCGTAAAGAACTCTCCAACATATGGAAAAAGTAACTCAAGCGCTGATTGCATCCGCTTCCGACTCTCAATTGTTCCATCGCCTAAGCCAATAACGATATCTCTTGAACGGGAAAGATGATATCTGGCTTCCTTGACGGTTTTTTGTGCGATTTCAACAATAGACTTCTCAATACTCGAAGTCAGCGCAGTAAGAGTTGGAACATGCCAAGCATCAAACAAATACTGTCGCATTATCGTTTGTCCAAAATCTCCATTAGGCTGTTCGGTTAGTAGAAAATTTCGAAAATCCCAGACATCTCGATGCATTGCCAAATCATCAGCAGTACGATTATGGCCTTCGACGTCGCTCGCCAAACCTAACCAGAGTTGTGCCTCACCCATAAGATCAAGCGCTGTATTTGCGAGCGCAATATCTTCTTCTAATGATGGCGCATGCCCGCACCACTCGCTGAGTCTATGTCCCAAAATAAGGGCATTGTCGCCAAAGTGACATAAGAATTCAAAATATGCAGACTGATGATTTGTCACATCGCGCCTACTTTATCTGGAATATCAAAAAAGGTTGGATGCCGGTAGATTTTCGACTTTGATGGTTCATAAAGTGGACCCTTATCAGATGGTGAAGAAGCCGTAATTTGTTGTGATTCAACGACCCAAATTGAAACGCCTTCACTTCGGCGTGTATAAACGTCACGAGCACTTTGAATTGCAGTTTTAGCATCAGGTGCGTGCAGGCTTCCAACATGACGATGACTGATACCTTGTTGTCCACGGATAAAAATCTCCCACAGTGGCCATTCGGTGGATGAGATTTGATCTTCGGCAATCATGTCTGATGCGTTTGATAGTGTCATTCAACCGTTACTGTTTTTGAAGTGGTTTTTTGTACATGCGCCAATAAACCGTCACGAACCCACTTACCATTTTCCCATGCTTTTTTGCGAGCATTAAGTCGTTCAACATTGCAGGGACCATTTCCATTAATCACATCATAAAATTCAGACCAATCGGGATCGGTAAAATCATACCGCTTCTTTTTTTCATTCCACTTCAAGTTTTCGTCGGGAATAGTTAACCCGAGATATTCCGCTTGTGGGACGGTTTGATCGACAAACTTCTGGCGAAGTTCGTCGTTGGTGTTTATTTTTATTTTCCATGCCATTGACTGTGCAGAATGCTGACTATCGCTGTCCGATGGTCCAAACATCATCAAAGACGGATACCAAAACCTATTGAGAGCATCTTGCGCCATTCGTTTTTGCTCTAGCGTTCCATTTGCCATCTTCATCATGATGTCAAAACCTTGTCTTTGATGAAAACTCTCTTCTTTACAAATCCGAATCATAGCACGCGCGTATGGACCATACGACGTACGTTGTAGCGGAACTTGGTTCATAATTGCTGCTCCATCAACCAACCAGCCAACTGTCCCCATATCCGCCCAGGTCAGGGTCGGATAATTGAAAATTGAACTGTATTTCATACGGCCATCAAGGAGCATTTGGTTTAATTCATCCCGACTAGCGCCGAGCGTTTCAGCAGCACAATAAAGATAAAGGCCATGGCCTGCCTCATCTTGAACCTTAGCCAACAGAATGACCTTTCGCTGAAGTGTTGGGGCGCGGGTAATCCAGTTTCCCTCGGGAAGTTGCCCAACGATTTCTGAATGTGCGTGTTGACTAATTTGGCGAATGAGGGTTTTTCTATACCCTTCGGGCATCCAATCTTTAGGTTCAATTTTTTCACCAGCATCAATGCGAGCCTGAAATTCTCTCAATTTTTTAGGATTTTCAACCGTAGCTTCCGATTTTATCAATTGTGCATACATTCAATTATACCCTCTCCAGAATTAATGCCGTTCCCTGACCGACACCGACGCACATTGTACATAGTGCGTAACGACCAGCAATGCGTTTTAGATGATATGCCGCAGTGAGTATAAGGCGTGCACCGGACATTCCGAGAGGATGCCCGATTGCAATAGCGCCGCCGTTTGGATTTACTCGAGGATCATCATCAGCAATCTTAAGTTGACGTAAAGTTGCTAAGACTTGAGCAGCAAATGCCTCATTCAGTTCAATAATATCCATTTGTTCAATATGAAGATCTGTGCGTTTCAGCACCTGATTGACTGCATTAACCGGCCCTATTCCCATTACTCTAGGCTCTACACCTGTCGCACTCATGCCGGCTATGCGAGCTATTGGCGTTAGATTATATTCAACTAACGCTTTTTCACTCACGACAAGCAATGCGGCCGCACCGTCATTTATTCCAGAAGAATTACCTGCTGTAACTGTCAGATCGAATCCATTTATTCCTTTTAGTGTCGATAATGTATCAACGGTTGTATTAGGACGCGGATGTTCGTCAGTATCAAAAGTCTGCACATTTTTTCTTTTGTCTATAACTTTGACGGGTATAATTTCATCTGCAAAGATTCCTCTGTCGTTTGCTGTTTTCCAGCGTTCTTGAGATCTTACTGCAAATGCGTCTTGATCTTCTCGACTGATAGAGTAATCAAATGCAATATTATCGGCAGTTTCCGGCATTGAATCAATGCCATAGTCGGACTTTATTTTTGGATTTACGAAACGCCAACCAATAGTTGTATCAAAAATAACGTTTGACCTAGAAAAAGCCGTCGTTGCTTTTGGCATAACAAAGGGTGCTCTACTCATACTCTCAACACCACCTGCGATATTCACATCATTGTCTTCTGCCTTAATGGCGCGCGCTGCAAAACCAACTGCGTCCATGCCCGATGCACATAGACGATTTATGGTAATGCCTGGCACTCTATTGGGAAGTCCAGCAATCAGCGCTGCCATTCGTGCAACATTTCGATTGTCTTCGCCGGCCTGATTTGCACATCCAAGAATAACATCATCAATAGCATCTTTGATTAATTCAGTGTGACGTTCAATCAGTGATTTTATTGGAATAGCGGCCAAATCATCAGAGCGGATTGAGGATAAAATTCCGCCATACCGTCCTATAGGTGTGCGCACGCCATCACAAATATAGGCTTCCATATCAAATCAACCTCGACAAATTAAAATTATAGAAATTATAGCAGCAAGAGTATGACAATATGAAACTTCTATAAACCAAAAGTCGTAGATTTAGAGTCTGATTCTATCTTTTCATTTTTAAACCATGACATCAACGAATATAATCAAATTATCACTATCGGAAAATAAAGCTTGATGTGAAATTACTAATGGACTTGACAAAAGAGATTGATTTACAGGATCAACCTGACTTACGCTAAGCTCATCTACATTGAAATGGCTTATCCTCATTCCGTGAAGAGCGTAACCTTCACTGACTAGGTAGTCTTCAAATATGACCGTCTTTCAAAAGATTAATTCTTCGTAACGGAGTGTTGGCACAAGTGTTGCAATACTTTTTCTATCGCACGCTTGGCTTTCTATGATTGTGACGTTATTTTCACCATAAATTTAAGATACCATACAAGATAAAAGTCAAAAATAATTTAATGCTTTGAGCCAAAACATCTAGCGATATATGATCGTTTATCACAAAATAACATTTGCCAACATGCATTCAAAAATATTGAACATACCTGTGGTATACAAAAAAGGTGAACGTGCGATAAACAAACAGTGGTTGAGGGTAAAACCGTGACATTTTCGTTAAGTTTGACCTACACGGAGCGTTGACTAAAAAACAGTCCGTCAGTACTTTGCACGCTCCTCGATTAGGTGCGTATGTGGTACAATATCATGGTGGTATCGCAACGAAAGAGGATGTTCAAAAGCAAACCCATTCGCAGTGTGACACGATTATCATGTAGGGTGTGGTTCTCATATGGTGTGGGGCGAATTTTGTAAACCATTGATATGACACGATAATTATTTGTCGAATTTTGCTCGTCACGCAAGATTCACCTGATTTTGCGAAACATCGTCCGATCGATATACATTTTTCGCTATCTGGCCTTTTTC
>JAPORV010000020.1 GCA_026710055.1 Aestuariivita sp. | reverse complement strand
GGGAGCACTCTACCACATTCCCAACAAAAGCGAATAGCAGCGGCGAAAAAGGCCGATAGGGAAAAATGTAGATCGATTGGATGATGTTTCGCAAAATCAGGCGAATCTTGCGTGATGACCAAAATTCGACAAATGATGATCGTGTCATACCAATGGTGTACAAAATTCGTCCCACACCATATGAGAACCACACCCCTGAGACACTACCCTAATTTTCAAACTGAGACTATTCAGTATTCTATTCGCCAAATTTTACTATTTTCCATTGAATATATCTCTTACAATGATCAACCAAGTATTAACGAAATTTCTTCAATCATTTGTTGCAAATCATCTTCCCGTATCGGCGCATTCAATGCGCGGATACTGCGACCTTGCGGAGCAAGAGCAGCATTTAGCACATACAACCTTCCGAGACCAATAATATCTGGATTGTGAATAACAATTTCATTAATTTGACTATCAGCTAATAATTTCTCAAGATTAGGCAATCTACCATCAAGAGGGTTAGCGATCTCTTTGACGACAGTAAATATTGGTTTGTTAGCCTCATTGGCCCAATCTGATAAAGATGATATTTGCCGATTAATCGATTCTGTTTGATGGCGGCTTGCAGTAGCGCGAGCATAAATGGCAGTCTTAATTGTACTATTGGTTGGCATCATGACATACCAACGACCTGTAGGAGATCGCTCTACCTTTACCGGAAGGAGACCCTTCTGCAGCATTCTGTACGCGGTGATGCGAGAAATCCCCTCTTTAAGCGCCCATTCAGACAAACGAACCCGGCGATATTGAGGTTGTCGGCTAACCATTTTATTTTCTTCTTTCGTTGATCACTTATCAGAAAGTTGCTTACGCACAGAATCAAGAAGCTGCTCAATTGGTAGTCCAGACTGTTTCATAGTCTCAGCGATCTCTAAAATATCACGAGAGCGCCATATCAGGAGCATACGAACAATGGGCAAGGCGGGTGAATGCCTATCTTGCGTAGCCAGAAGTTCTGCTGACCTTTCCATCAATTCCCACGCATCAAGCGATACTGTGGAAAAAGTAGTTGCAGATTCTCCATTTTCTGCTCCTTCATCAACTAGTGCCGCTGCAACCGGCAGAAGCTTCTTCAAGGCTGACCACGCATCAGAATGCGAGGGCAATTCATTCCCAAATGCAGACTGAAGTCTATTAGACCATGCATCAAAAAGGTCGTAAAGCATAGTTGCGGTTGCCTCGCGCTCGTGAATACCGACATCTCGACCCCATCCTATCGCGTTGGCAAGTATGGGTATAATGTTGAGCAACTTGGTGAGTGGAGCGACGCGCTCAGCAAGGTCGTCGTCAATATCGGAAATACGTGGATGTATTCCAGACTCAAAATCTGGCCAGAGTTCGACAGCCGCCACTAAATCTTCAAGACCATTAACAAAAGAAGGAAGACCGTCAACTCGCCACATCGCTTCGGCACGAATTGCAAAAATACGCACATCTTTAGTTCGAGCACATAACTTATTAATTTTCACGATGAGGTCGTTGCCGAGGTCAGCATTCTTGGCTGATACAGCCTCACCGGATACTGTACCTCCATCATCATCATAAAAAACTGAATCATATTCTTGAATGATAGTCAAGAAGTCAATGTCCCATCGCAAATCTTGACCGCAGGGATTTTTATCGTCTACCGGTTTAAGTATAAGTGTATCCGAATTTGCCAAAAATATAATCCTTTCACATTAAATTAACCCAACTGTATTTATTGTACAATAATTGACTTTGCTCGACAACCAGATAACTAGTGCCTATAAAAAAATCTTAAATTCTTGATGAACCTGCTGAAACCATTGACGTTTCTGTCATTTTTCTTTGGTAGCGATTGCTGATAAGGAGTATAATATTATAATTAGCTCAGTTTCTAAATCGTATTACATGACCTTTCGACTGCGTTGGTGCGGCACGCGCGGGGCGACGCGTTTTGCAGTTCGACCTGCTGGAACCATCGCAAGGAGTTGTCAAGATACTTGGTTGCGATCCCGCGATCTGCCCATCGGTCATTTTTTTCCAGAATAAGTAGCTTTTTCTACGCGCTCAAGTCACCCTGACGCCCACCCCGTGCTCATACTCACCTTTCCATCCTTCAATGTCATTTTTTTCATCGGGTTTTTCAATCCGAGAGTTGTCATGCCTGCTGGGTATGTGGATATTTTTTTTGACGCAATAATGGCGCCCCTTACCTCATGAAAAAAAATTAGCGGAAATTGCTGAAAAAGTATCGACCCGTTTTGACAGATGACATGTGGGAGCGGATTGAACCGCTTCTTTCAGGAAAGGCGACGGATCTCGGGAAGACGGGGGACAACCGGTTATTTCTTAAGACCATACTGTGGCAGTTTCGAACGGGATCACCGTGGCGGGATATTCCGGCGCGTTTTGGGAACTGAAACAGTATTTTCCGGCGATTTCACCAGTGGGTGCAAAAAGGTCTTTTTGACTGTATTTTCGATCTGTCAATCGTATCGCTGGATGGGACGATCATCCAAGCGCGCGCAAAGGCCACCGGGGCTAAAAAGCGGATTCCTGTGAGGGCATCGGACATTCAAAAGGCGGTTTGACCAGCAAGATCATGGCGCTCAAGGATGCCGTTGGAAAACTGATCCGTTTTGTTGTTCTATCAGGCTAGAACCACGATCTCATGGCAATGCCGGACCTTCTTAAGAACTTTTCATTTGAAAGGTTGATCGGCGAAAAGGCCTTTGCCTCGGACGCCTTGCTCGCGGATATCGCAGACTGCGGAGCCGAGGCGGTGATTCCTCCGAAGACGAAACGAAATGTTCAACGGACCTTTGACCGAGACAGGTATTGAGACCGACACTGGATGGAGAGAGTTTTCGCCAAAATCGAGGAGTTCCGTGCGATCGCAACGCGCTACGACAAGAAGGAATACAGCTTTGCAGCGGGCATTCACTTGGTTGCAGGGGTCATCACTGCACGATAGATGTCAACGGGCTCTAACCAAAGGAATGTATACCGACAGTTCGCAATCCTCAGTTTCATGCCGAAGTAATGGAATTGAGGAATTCAATGGGAGTATTTTCTCAAGTCAGCAGCTCCCAGACCTACAATTGCACCGCTTAATACAAAATTCTTTACTGTTTGGTAGTCCTGTTCTTCTAACCAACCATAATTTGTCAGGGTGTGAGTGGATACAATCATTATAGCTCCAATATGTGACGACCAAATGCATCCCATGAGAACAACAAAACCATAAGCTCTACTTTTTTAGTTTAAACCGATTCGTCCGGGCAGTCAAGTCAGCTTGGTAATCCCCGAAAAATTCTACTGTATATTCTACAAAATTTATTTTGTAACGATATCTATCGTAGTTGTTTCCGTTAAGGATATAAACTCCTAAAAAAATATTTAATCCTTGCATTGCAGTTGAATAGTTACGATAATTATAAAAACACGATTGTATAAAATCAGTACAATAGGTCAAAATCAATTTAAGAAAGCAGTAAAGTACTGTAACCTCAAAAAGTCATACAGGCTTTAAATTGTGAAAAGGATTAAAAATATGTTATCACAGTTCACATCTAATGTAAACGAGAGTGAGAAAGTGAACGAGCAGCAACAACAACAGGATGTTTATACTGCAGATAATGATCGTGCTGAAGGATTAGTCGAACATCTGTTGTCAGCAAGAACTAAAAAGACTGGAGATGTGGCGCGGCCAGAAGTAGTAAAAGTTTATTCATGGTCTGAAGAACGGGGCATGTTGGAAAATGGAAACTCAGCTTCTCTTAGTGCTTCTTGTCTTTTGCGACCCGAGGCCGGAGATATTGTTCTGACATGGAGTGATGGTACAAACTATTGGGTAACTGCAGTGCTGACACGCGCTAACCCAGAATCTCCAGCAATACTGCAAACAAGTTCGTCTAAAATGGCTATTAATGCGAAGAACATTTTGCTAACAGGGCAAGCTGTTCATGTTGCTGCGGAAGATTTTCTCACGAGCGTAAAAAATCGTCATGCCGTTGAGAACACTCGAACAGAAAATTGTCAGTTTCGTGTTAGTCAGATTGGAACTGATATAAGACGTGTAGGCACTGCTGACGAAGAGATTTCTGGAACACTTCTGCAGCGTACTGGAACATGGTTATCAACAACAATGCGAGACGCCAGATTGAGAGCAAGAACCTTCCTGTTTGATTGAAGACAGAAAATAAATTTGAAAACAGTTCTGTTATTGAAACAAACTAAATTTTCTTTTTTTGCATGAGACTAATAATTTCTTGTATTGCTTGCTGTGTTAGCGATAACAGTTTATGTGCACCCATTAAACAGTTTATGTGCACCCATTAATAATAATTGAGTTAAAATCCCATTGCTAAAAAGTGTATGATAAGCGATATCCTTTTCAAGCTTCAAGGTGGAAGCGATTTTTCTGGTTAAAATCATCTAAATTCGATTATATGCTCATTTCGTTTCAGAAGATAATCATTTTGAAATATCTCTTATGGAAGAGCTGTCAGCAAGCCCATACACGAAAATTCCATATATGGCATCTCCATTCGTTATAAAATGCCGATTGGTCGGTGTTCGCGCTAAACCCACTATGAGGAAAAAACGATAAAACTAGACAGGATAATACTACAAATGCAGAACCGTCACTGCGCCGAACACCGTCACCGTCTGACGCAACGGCACGTCCTCCTTTCGATTACTTTCGCCATCACTCTGTAACCGGTTCCCATGATCATCACCTTAGGTAATAGTCTACCCCGATACCCAACCCATCTTTAACAAAATTTCTGAAAAAAATAACCAAATTTCCTTATTTTCAGAATTTTTTTCAATTAATTTAGACTTGAGATTCTTAAAAATCGACGTTGTAGTGCCCTACCTTTGGATGACTTTTCGATAACTTATTGATATATTGAAATAAATTCCAAATTCATAGTGCTATACGATTTTTTAACTAATTGATTTATAGCAATTTTTTTGCCAAATGCTAAACCTAGGACGACATCGCTCACCTTCAGCTCAAACTTAAGGTCGCGTGATACCTTGAAGGTATTGACCTAATGCGGTCGAAGACCGTAAGCACTTCAAAGTGCCGTGCACCGTACCGTACCGGACATGCGCCAGCGACATCGCAAGGCAAACCAAGGCTTTCACCTGCTTTTTCGGAATCGGCGTCTTCCCTAGCGAGCGCGCGGCGTCCCGGAGCAACTCGTCAACACCGTCAGCAAAAAAAACGATCCCACCAACACCAGACCGTCGGCTTCGACAGCCTGCGCCCAACTCCAGTACGATGCAAGCCCGCCATACATGCTTCTGTAAGCTCTTCGGGTGACCGGCGATCCCCTCAAAACGCCCCTGAACCTAGTTTTATAGCCTCATGGCCTGCCTCGTTGATGTCCTACCCTTATGCCCCTCTCCTGTTGTCACCAACCGCATGACTTGCAGCAGAGAGCATGCTAACATACTTCTGGACACATTTTAGAAGCTATTATATAAAATTAACTAATAGGATCAGTGGAAATTTATCATGCTGCGATGACCTCTGCAACCAGATGAATTCCTACCGTGAAACTAGATGCCGTCTTGTCGTTTCGCGTCCCGATCAAAGCCCCGTTAAATCGTCCGGTTCTTCGTTGGGGAAATCATCACCTCGACTCCGCATTCTGCGAGCGTATCAAGTAAGGCGTCCGAGTCAACGGCCTTGTAGTCGATCAACATTTCAAACGAGAAGTCCTGAAAAAGGTCAGGCATCGCCGTTAAATCGTGACTTGGGCCTGAGAAGACAACAAAGCGGATCAGCGGCCCGATGACATCCGTCAACGCGAAAATGTTACTTGTCAAACGGCAGTTGAATATCCGACGCTATCATATGATCCACTTTTTCTGACATAGAAGCCTTCACGTATGCCTGCATAACTGTATCATCAACCGCCACGATAGAACCATCGACATTCGTTGATAAAACACTGAACATCGTGCAGAAATATCCCGCCATAGCACCGCTTTACGAAACCACCGGTCATGATTTGTCGCCTTTCCCAACAAAAGCGGTTCAATCCGCTCCCACATATCATCCGTCAAAAAGGTTCGGTCCATGTTCCTCATTCTGTTCACCTCATTACTCACATCGCCTCTTTTCCGAGTAACTCTGAACGCAAACATGCCGACTTTCCACAAATGCTCGAGAGAAAATATTCACGGGCCAGCAATTCCCGCTAAAATATTTTTCTTTTATTTTCATATAGTTACGCAATTTTAAAAAAGTTATTTTTCGTAAAATTTCTGCACCAAAATTGAGACTCTAATGTTATTTTTGGAACATTTTTTTCTAGTTTTCTCAAAGACTTAGAGTTCGAGTGACATTCCGTTATTATTCACCCGAGTTAGCGGGAATCACTGTCCACAGGCCCTAACCGATTGAAATTAACAAATTTTTGGTTATTTTTCTAAAAATTTTGTTAAAGTTAAGTTAGGGCATACCGGTTGTTATGCAGGCGGTCATAACGCCGGAAATCACCGCAGAAAACTATCTCGACCGGTGGCTGATCAAGTGCAACAACACAGCCTTGATACTTTTAATTCAAAGGACCAAGTGTTATGCTGAGCGCTTAGCGTCATTCCACTTGAAATCGGTTTCAGATAGGTGATAAAAACAATGATAAGGGCATTCAGTACATTCCTCTGTATATTGTTATTTCTTTCTTCTTTAGAAAGATTTACTGCATGATTCTTTTATCTTTCAAAACAATGCCCAAAAGCGGAAAAAATTCACTTGAATAGCGAGTTTTGCAAGAGGCTCGAATGATTTAACTTTTTTGAAATACAATTGACGTTATATATAGTAATGTTATTATTTTGATTTATATGTCTAAAAATTGACTTAACTTAAGGTGATTATTGGAATGAATTTACGAAAGTTGTACGAGCATCTTGATGCCAATGTACGAGGCGTTTTGCAAACTGTCGCCGACTCAGCTGCTCGTGAAGCACGTCGTAGTATTTCGATTGAATTATTTCTTCTCGGATTGTTGCGTGATAAGCATTATGGACCGAGTCTAATTAGGGCGCTAGCGGCTGCAAATGGCCGGCCTTCAGAAGTTGAGTCGGCTCTTGCAGAGTTAGTCACAAAACAACCTAGGACAGACCCGGGAACTCTTCCACGTCTTGGTGAGACACTAGCGCAATTGTTGCGTGAATCATGGAATTTGGGTCTGGATGATTACGGCGAAAATCTTGTGACTGCTGTGCGGGTTTACGAAACTTTGGCAAGACGTAGCGAATTATGGCCACAATTGATTACATCTCTTCCCGGGATGGCATCACTTGACGTGGCCAAACTTGCCGCTTCTAAGCATCAGGCTGTATCATCACAAGATGATGAGACAGTATCTCCTCCGGCAACTAATGTAACTTTCCCCGAATTGTCACGCTACGGCCGCGATATGGTCGCTGATGCATTAGATAAGAAGCTGGATCCGGTTATTGGTCTTCATTCACAAATGCATGCTATTGCGGCGATCTTGTTACGTAGGCGTCAAAATTCGGTTGCTGTAGTTGGTGAATCTGGGGTTGGAAAGTCTGCTTGTTCACTAGGCTTTGTTGATGCACTCGCACATCGACGTGATATTGTGCCGAAGACTCTACACGATACGCCAGTTTGGTCACTTGATCTCTCAGCGTTACGAGCAGGGGCCGTCGTGCGAGGTGCTCTTGAAGAAAGACTTCAGGCGATTGTAAAAGAAGTAACTGGCACCGGCATGATTCTTTTAATTGACGATATCCATCTTTTATTTGGTGATCAAAGTGGTGGTGCAGACGCGCTGCGTTCCGTTTTGAACGTAGGCTCCGTGCGAATTTTAACAAGTTGTGGTTGGCGCGAATGGCGACGCTACGTCGAGCCTGATCCAGGTCTTGCCCGGCGAATTGCATCAGTTCGAATTCAGGAACCTACTGACTCAGAAGCCTTGAGCATTCTTTCTGGAATCGCACCAGCGTTAGCAGAGCATCATAATGTTGCGTTTGATACCAAAGTGCTTGAATCTGTGGTGAGTCTTTCACGGCGCTATATTGTTGGGAGACATTTACCAGACAAAGCCATTGTTGTGCTTGATTCTGCAAGTGCACGGGCACGGATGCTACATCAACCAACGATAGACATACCCGAAAAAAAGATAAATCAGGCAGATGCTTCAGAGAATAAGCAAACACAAGTGAGTGATGACAAAGTTACAGTAGAAGAAAGTGATGTCGCTGCTGTCGTATCTGATTTAACGGGTGTACCGATTGGGGGTATGCTTTCGGATGTTAGCAAGATGGCCTCTTGGCTGGAACAAACATTGGGTGAACGCGTAGTCGGTCAAGATGATGCGTTGGCGCGATGTGCGTCACAGGCGCGCTCCTACCTTGCAGGCCTGTCAGATCGGCGTCGCCCTGTAGGTGCTTTGATGTTTTGTGGACCATCTGGAGTAGGTAAAACTGAAACTGCTCATGCGCTTGCGGATACGCTATTTGGTGGCAGGCTTCTCACTGTAAATATGTCCGAATATCAGGAGGCTCATACAGTTTCCGGTCTCAAAGGCGCACCTGCTGGTTATGTTGGTTATGGTGAAGGCGGGGTACTTACTGAAGGTGTTCGCCGCACACCTTATTGTGTCGTGTTGTTAGATGAGATTGAAAAGGCACATCGTGATGTCATTGAAATGCTTTATCAAATCCTTGATCGAGGATGGATGGAGGACGCAGAAGGGATTGAGGCAGATTTTTCCAATGCATTGATAATTTTAACAACTAATGCCGGTGATAAAATCATCGAAAAAATTGCTGGATTAGAGACTATTCCAGACGAAAACACTATTCAACAGCATTTAAGTCAAGAGCTTGGAAAGTATTTTCCAGCCGCCTTTATTGGACGGCTTCAGCTCGTACCGTATTGGCCATTAGATGCCGATATTTTGGAAACGATTGCTGGAATGCGGCTTGATCGACTATCGGAAACCTATAAAGCATCACATCGCCGATCACTAGTTTTTGACAAAAACGTTCGAAATTGGTTGGTTCAACATGTTAGGACAACACCACAAGGTGCTAGATTTCTGGACGGAATTATCTCCAGATCAATTCGACCTGCTGTAGCAGAGTACATTCTTTCTTGCCTTAGTGAAAATGAATTGCTAGGTGACATTGCTGTCACTTATCAAGATGGAGAATTTCTTATTGTCGATCACAAAAAAGAAGATTCTGAAAAAGCTTACCTGTCCTTAGCAGATTCCTCAAGTCATCAGTCATCGCAGTCAGAATCGACGCTGGAATCACCTGAATCTCACATTGATGATTTAAAATAAAAAAATCAAATTTGACGACTCGGAATCAAACTAAACCCTAGACTTTTGACTTCATGCTATGTAGGTTAACTGGAGAAAAATATGGATTTATTCTTTCTTATGTCGGTATTATTTCAAGTTTTGAAACGGCATTGGTTTAATCTAAGTGCTTTTTTATTTTTAATGGGATGCAGTGTACCAGATTGGAATGATCTTAATCCATTCTCAGATGATACAGGACCAACAATTACAACCAATATTGATCAGATTTCGATCGGGGTTTTATCCGGCGTTAATGATGAATGGCCAGTATTAATTGAATTAGTTCGCGTTGACCAGGAAATTTTAATTGAGAAATTGTTAGGTATAAATGCACAACAGTGGTTTGATGGTGAGCGCAACAGTTTCAGACTAGCTAATCCTCAAACCATATTGAACAGTTGGGAAGTGGTTTCAGGAACTACGTTAGAGCCAGAGATTTTAAACGAACCAGACGACTACGGTGGTGTTCTATTCTGTGGATTTATAGAAAATTCGCCACCGCCACAAAGAGTTGTGGAATATGGTAATGTTCATATTACTGTGGAGGAATCAGAGTGTATAATAAATCGCATATAATGAGCTTTTGCAAGAAATGAGTTTCTTTAACAGTCACGAAACGCCAAAGATTCCGCAGGCTGTCAATTGGATTGACGGTTTAGTTCTTGAACCGTTACATTTTACGCGTACTGATGATCGTTCAGCAAGCCTGGCGCACTTTTCTGCTTTGATGGCTGACCCGTGGCCTTGGGGCTTCAGAAGTATTACACTTGATGAGACGTCGTTAGCTGGTGGTGAACTAAGGATTGAATGTGATGGTATTTTTCCTGATGGAAAGCCTTTTGCTCGCACGCGTTTAACTATCACTTTGCCGCAGGAAGACGACGAGCAATCAATTCATTATCATCTTGTTCGTGGCGCAGAAAATGAGACGCTTGTTTTACGATCAGGTGGCGACGCTGCCGCCGAGAAGAGCCTACCAGCAGCTCGATTAAAACGGTATGGAGGCGTCTGGAATCAGATTGAGGGCTGGTCTCCGCCAGCTCTACTAATTGGTCCAGATCATCCTCTTAGGTTTGATCTTAATAAACATCTTGGAGCGATGGCAGCGCTTGGTGTTGGATTTGGAGCCACACTAAGGTTGCCGGGAGCCGAAAATCGTCCTGCTGCTAGAGTTCTCGGTCAGGTGGCGACAGTTGTGGCACAAGGAGTGGGTGTAATTCAAGCAATGCTGGACTCGCCAACCGTAACACCAGGACGTATTGGTCTTGAAGCATTGCGGCTTGCACTTGGCACGCGAGCAGCAGCCGGTATTTTTGAACCTCTGCCTGGCAATAACTGGTCGCCGATTGATCAACGCGGTTCATTACGAATTCTCTTCAAGGAAGCTGAAATAGCGGCGTCTGGTATTGGTCTTCCATTTCGCTCAGCTGTATTTAGTCTCAGCGAAACGCCGGGCGTGTTGGAGGTAAAAGTGCCCTCTGGTTCATTGCTGCTAGCTATTGAATCACAGCAGCCCGCTAATTTGATAGCTGCACGAAACTGGTTTGATGGGGCTGCTCTGGCGGCGCCAGACCGTATTCAGTCAGCGCTTACGCGACGTGTATCTGGTTGTCAACGAAGGTCGATAACGCGCGATGCTACAATGGGTGTTGCTAGTGGACCGTTGCTTGCTTTATATCAAGTTGACGATGATCTTGCGTGGCGAGCTGGACATCCCCTACTAGCACTTTCAGCTGAGTCTCCGCCACCGGAAGGAACTTCGTTTTCAATATTGATTCCAATGAATGCCAATGAACCGACAGGACTGCTAGAATCTCCTGATGTTACGACCAATAATATATCCAGAAAATGGAGGTGAGTTAGGTTAAATGAATCTTGGTTATATTGTTGCAATCCATGCAATACCGTTTTTCAACCTTTTAGATAGTGAAGTAGAAAAAGTTGCGGAAGCTGTTTTTGGCTCTCCGAACGACCATGAAAACATTGATGAGGCTGGTACTGATACAGTTTACAATAAAGCTCTGGATTCGCGCGCTGTAAGTATTGTAATGGAAAATTGTCGTCGACGCTTGGCTCAAGGTGTAGATGCATTTGTTCGTCGACTTCCCACTTCGATACGTAACGATAGTTCAGTTACTCGTGCTGCAGCCTACGCTCTTGTTGGACTGTCTGACGAGAGGATGCTGCATTATCCTTCAGGAGGTCTGACGGCATGGCGTGATCAACTTCTAGAATCTGAACTTTATGGCTCGGCACTTGCGGGACAAGAACTGATCCGTCAAGCGAGGCTTTCAACACAGGGTAGTTTTTCCAATGAAAATAGTGGTGATCTTCTATCTCCGCTATATCTTGCAATTTTACGTGAGGGTTTTGAAGGTTCATTGCGTGGAGATGTGCTGGGACTTTCTTCGTTAACCACAACACTTGAGGATAATGTAGGCAGAAATAGTCAAAAGTCTTCGGATCTGCCTGTTGATTCTAGACCGCCAAAGCGAACTGGTTTGCCTTCTAGTTTTCTTGCTGTTGTTGGATTAGCACTCTGGCTAGCTAGTGGCTTTGCCGTCTGGGCTGTATTAGGGTACGACTCACTGGAAGATGCCAATCGTGTAGCTAAACGTATTGAGGCTGGGCTGGCGGCAGATTTCGGCGAGGAACCCACGCGCACTATAGAACCAACTGATCTTCCCTGATCAATTTTATCTAAGCCACCCTTCGGATTATGAATTGCGAGTAATACGATGATTGAACAAATTACAAGCTTCGTCACTACATTAATGGCAGGTGGGACGCTAGAAATTGTTCTGCTTATCGTTTTAGTGATTGTGGCACTGATAATCTTTCTAGTGGCGCTATTTGTGCTTTGGAAGTTACTCGGGCTGTTTGCTAAGGGACTATTGTGGATAATTGGATTTGGAAGCAATCAGTTCCAATCACGCTCTGCTGCGCATAAGGAAGCCCAGCGTGGTAAGTTACCGCTTGTTTCGACTGGTTGGGGACTTACTGATCGCCGTATCAGTTTACGACGCGCACTTGCACAAGCGAATCGTATCATTTCCTCGGATGCAACTCGAATCGTTGTGGTAGCAGGCGAGAGTGGTGCTGGTGACCTATGCCGCAGTCTTGGTTTAGATGTACCTTCTGCAGCTTCTTTTGGTATCGCAGCAGGTGGTGATACACTTCTCATTGATGCAACGAGAGCGTCACGGACACAACTACGGAAGTTGGCGCGCGCTCTTCCATGGAGACGACCGGTTGATGGCGTTGCTGTTCTTGCAAAAGCTGACGGACTACCTGTTGATGGTATTGCTGCTGCCGCTGATTTTGCACGAGCGGCAGGAATGCAAGTTGCACTGCACATTGTTTTACCAAGTCGTAATCCATTGCCAGCATGGCGAATAATTGATGCAAGTAATAAAGATGCAAGCGGGCTTTGTAGCCAACTAGCTGCTGATGCGATGCGAATATGGTTGATAGGAGGAGAACGGGAAGGTTTGCAACAACTAGCATTGGCGCAAAGTCGAGATTTGCCTAATGCAATTGATCGAGCGTTGGCTGTTGCACCATCATCACTTGTCGATGTTGCTTCACTCGGATTCAGTGGCGCCGGTTTGCGTGGTGCAGTTTCTCAAACAATCGCAAGGACGCGACCGGTCACTAGAGCTTCGACATTTGATGCAGTTGCATATGGGATATTTGCGATTGCGATTGCTTTACTAATTTGGACTGTAACTGTAAAATGGGAACAATCTCAGGAATTGCGGGGAGCAGTAAGTATTGCTGAACGTGAAGCAACTGTGCCGTGGGTTGCAGATAGTGTAGATGCTATCCCAAATAACCGAAAGATGCATAGGCTTACCGTAATTGCGCAAAGACTGGCTAATATGACAGATTTTTCGTTGCTGTCACCGATAGCATTTTTAACACCAAATTTTGACGCTCCAAGACGATTAGGTGCCGCCCTCCTTGATAGTTACATGTTAAGGCCCCTTGGCGATACATTAAATCGGCAAGCAGAGAATCGCCTTATTCCTACTTCGAATGCAGAATCTTGGCTTACAAATGCCCGTGTGATTGGAGATTGGATTGCGGCATGGGAGGCGCTAGATAGCAACCCTCAAGAAGTAGACATGAAGGCATTACTCGCTGCTGCTTTTGGTGGATCGCGTGACGAGTGGCCAGACGAGGTTGATTTAGCGCTTGTTAATACTGCAGTCGACATTCCTCTTCCCCAGGAGGGTGGATTTGATGTCGATTTAGTCACCGACTTGGCGCGTGAAAATTTTGATCAATCTATGCGTTTATGGGCACATGAAAAGTATACTAATGGCCCGGTTGCGAGAGCAGCTCGGCGCGCCAGCGACCCTAGTCTCGGATGGCGCGAACATCGCGCAGCCCTGATTGAGTTACGATCAGCGTTGCAAGATCCCGGACAACAATGGTTAATATCTGCCGAGGATCGTTCTGATCACACTCCCGAGTTGCGTTTACTTGGTGTTGCTCTAGCACAAGGTCTGATTGGGCAAGTAACGACAATTGAAGCCAAGGCCGGTATTGCGCGAATTCGAATTGATGCACGCAATCAGATTGGACAATACAGCCTCCCCGGTTTAGGACCTCTGCTGAATAGAACAATGCAAGGATCAGGTTCTAACCTGCAGTTAACGCCGACAGCAGCGGCTTGGCTTAGATACCTTGACAAGATCGCCAATGCAGGTTTTCCGGAATTGCCGCCAATTGCTGCCAACACGCTGACTTCTGATGTCGTCACTATAGATGTCGCCGAAGTTGCTAAATCAGCGGAACGTCTTCGTGCTTACAATCGTTTTTCATCTGATTTGACAGATGATCTTCCGACTCCTCTGGTGCGTTCGCTTCTTTCCGAACTTGCTTCTGAACTTGTGCTTGGTATCACAATTGAAGTTGAGAATGCGTTGCGGGTAGATAACGATCTTGGAATCGCTAGAGTTCGAGCCGAGCGTCGAGCAAATGCCGCGGCAGCCGCGCTTATTTACCTTGACGAAATTGAAGCTTGGTTGGTTGCCCAAAATGAACGAAGTCAAGCTCTATTTATTGCTAAAATTAGAGCAAGGCTGGCAGATGGCGTTCTTGAAGCAGCGTCAGACGTGCTTATTGATGAAGATCCATTGGCAGTTCCAATTGATCCGACATCTGACGCTAACGCAATTGTCCGGCGTTTTGAACGTGGTTTAATGCGCTTGCGTACCTTAACTGAGCAATTCGCGCGACCGTTTCTTGATGCTGCAACCAGTGGCGGTGACAGTTTTATTACACTTCAGTGGAATAATATTGCAGATGATTTTGCCAGTTATGAGCGTGGAGACGCTGACTCTATTTTAAGCGCTCTTGAGGGAAGCATACGTGCTTGGGCTGAAGACGTCGATAATGCGTGTGTAGCGCCTAAAACGCCTCCTCGTCGTGGTATCTATTTGGCGAGCGCGGTGGATAAATTTCGTATGGAATTAGTTCAGGCCTGCGATAGTATGCGGCGTGCAGACTTGGATAATCGTATGCAGCAAGTGCTTGAATATTACGATATGCATATCAAAGGATTGTGGCCTTTTGCGGTTTCTGAAGCCGAAGTGGGGCCAGCAGCATTTTCTCAATTTATAGATAAACTCCATGAACAGTCCGAGGTGTTTCCTTTAATTGAGGGACAACTTGCCTCTACCTTCCTTGATCATGCGAACTTCTGGGATCGAGAAGAAGAAGGGGCTACTGTCAATTTTTCTGTTGATTGGCGCTGGCGCAGAGACGTTGAAAAACTCGCTGAGCATATTGCCGAAGTACGACTTGAAGGTGTTCAGAAAGACGAGGCCGGTAATTTTACATGGCGATATGGCGAACCCTTTGCAATTTATGTCAGGCTCGCAAAGAATTCACGATATCATTTTCGTACTGAAAATTCTACAACAATGCGTGAATGGCGAATTGCTCCTGAAGGATTTGGGGCAAAGTTGCGGGCATTTAAGGGACTTCAAAACGGTGAATTTCTTCTTAATATACCGCTCATCGACTCTTTTCTTGAAGATGAGCAAACGCTTCGCATGTCAGTTCGAGTGCTTCATGCGGATGGACGTCCGATGACTTTACCGTAGCTTAATATTTTTCGAGAATTATTTCCTATTTCAGCTTAGTACACCGTCATTGAATTAATGTATAGTAATGAGGTACTTGCAAAAGTCTACATTTAAGCGAATTTTTCCCGCTTTCGGGCATTTTTTTGAAAAGCAGAAGGGACATGTCGCATTTCTTCATCTATGAAAAAAAGAAACTACCACATAGAAAGGAAATCACGACATGTCCTTATCTTTATCCATATCATATCTCTGGAATCG
>JAPORV010000236.1 GCA_026710055.1 Aestuariivita sp. | reverse complement strand
GGGAGACGATGGTTCGGGAAGTACGTGCCTGGCAGGATCATCGCAACGCCGCCCAGCACCCCGTCAACTGGCGGTTCACAACCGACGGTGCCCGCATCAAACTCAAGTCCCTATACCCATCAATATAATAAAGTTGATATACTAGATACTCACTGAATAATCAGTCAAGTTGATTTGATATGCCGCACACGACTTTCAAAGTAAATTAATCCAATAGCACCAAAAACAACGAATATATCAGCTATATTAAAAACGTATGGATTATTTATCCCACAACAAGACATGTTAAGAAAATCAATTACGAATCCATGAATTACGCGATCAAGTAAATTCCCAACGGCACCACCAATAAGAACACCGGCCGAAATTGTCATCACAAGATGATGGCGATACTGATACACCCAGTAAAGGACAGCTATAATTATCAACAATGCAAAAGCAACGAGCACCCATCTAATCGCATCTGGAGCATTTCCGAAAATTCCAAAATTTATTCCTCGATTCTCACCATAACGAAAATTCAAAAAAGGATTGAAAACAGCAATTTCCCGCACCCTATTCAATTCAAACAAATAAACGACTGTATACTTGCTGAATTGATCCACCAAGAATGCAATAAATGCTGCAAAAATTATCACTTTCATATTGAACTCTTTAATGTCTAAAATGCCGAATCCCGGTAAAAACCATCGCAATTCCAGCACTATCCGCTGCGGCAATGACCTCGTCATCCCGCAAAGCCCCCCCGGGTTGAATAACAGCAGAAGCACCAGCCTCCGCGACGGTCAAAAGACCGTCTGGAAAAGGGAAGAAAGCATCTGATGCAACAGCAGAATTTTTTGTTGGCGATTCCTGCAAACCAAGTGTTTCGAACATCACTTCAGCTTTTCGTTTAGCAATTATTGCACTGTCAACACGACTCATCTGTCCAGCACCTACACCAACAGTAGCACTGTCTTTCGCATAAACGATGGCATTCGACTTCACATGTGTTACAACTTTCCAAGCAAATAGCAGATCTGCCATTTCAGCTTTATTTGGTTTGCGTTTAGTGACAAATTTCAGATGACCTTCGTCGAGTCGTCTCGTATCTGTATCTTGAACCAAGAAACCACCTGAGATTTGCCGTAATTCTAAACTAGACACATTTTCATCTGGCATTTCATTTATTGTTAATAATCGGAGATTTTTCCTTTTCTTAAAAATTTCAAAAGCATCTTCATCAATACCCGGGGCGATTACCAACTCTGCAAATCGACCTGTAATAGCCTGTGCAGTCACGTAATCAATTGAATGATTAAACGCCAAAACACCCCCAAATGCACTTGTTTGATCACATAAAAATGCGCGTTCATAAGCTGTTCTAAGCGAGTCAGCCTTCGCAACGCCACACGGATTGGAGTGCTTGACGATAACGCAGACTGCGCCATCTTGGGGCATAAATTCATTAATGCACTTGAAAGCTGAATCAGCATCCAAGATGTTATTGTAACTCAATTCTTTTCCTTGATGTAGATGAGCATTCGCTATTCCATTTTTGGAAAAGCCCTCCAGATATAAACTGGCATTCTGATGTGGATTTTCACCATATCTCAAATTGCTAGATAATTCGCCGGCAACGATACGACGACGTGGCATCTTTTTGTTTTCATTGATTTTTGTCATCCAAGTAGCGATTGCCGCATCATAAGCACTGGTGCGAGCAAAAGCAACTTCCGCAAGCCGCCGACGAAAAGATAAACGCGTTGCTCCATGATTATGACTAAGTTCTGTCAACAGTGCTGCATAATCCTCAATGTCTACTAAGACTGTCAGAAAAACATGATTTTTGGCGGCAGCTCTAATCATTGCTGGACCGCCAATATCAATATTTTCTATACACGACGAATAATGTGCTTGAGACGCCACAGTTTTTTCAAAAGGATAAAGATTGACCACAAGGAGATCAATGGGTTGTATCCCATGTTTATTCATGGCCTCTACATGGTCCTGTCTATCTCTCAAAGAAAGTAACCCGGCATGAACACGGTGATGTAAAGTCTTTATACGACCATCCATCATTTCCGTGAGCCCCGTCAATTCGGAAACCTCTTTTGCTACAATACCGTTGGCTCGAAGCGCCTCTGCGGAGCCACCTGTTGAAATAAGTTCAACACCAAGACCTGCAAGCGCTCGTCCTAACTCAACCAAACCAGTTTTGTCCGAGACAGATAGCAATGCACGACGTATGTGAATTAAATCACTCATATGAAATTAGTTTACCGAATCTAGCATAACGCATAAATTCCTAGGTTTTTTCTTAGTGGACAATTTCAGATTTTCTATAATGCAATCAAAATGATAATTGCAAACACAGATCAAGTGTAAGTTTCATTTATTCGGGTTTTAAAACCACACTGTGAACCAAGATTTACATAACTTCAAACATTTTTCCATAAAACAAAGATATAGAATCCATCCATACCACCTGACTCACTCCAATAATCCGGTCGCGTTCTAAATCCACCTTCTGGCGTAATCCAGTTCAGATTAATATCTTCTTTTTGGAAAACTTTAGGATACAAAAAACTTGCTTCAAGATTTTCTAATGCCCATAGAAGCTGCCGTTCTCCTTCATCCGGCAGTAACGAACAGGCGCAATAAACCAAACGACCGTTAGGCTTCAACAATGTCCAAGCATGATCCAATAGCCTACGTTGCAACCCAATAAGTTCAGCATAATCTACGTTCTTCTGACAGTAAGGCAATTCAGGATGCCTGCGAATTGTACCGGTAGCAGAGCAAGGTGGATCAACAACAACTGCATCATAACACCCTTTTTCAGAAAAGGCATCACTAACCCGGCAATCTGCTTGAAAACCAACTCGATTAAGATTTTCCTTTAGAACCGACATACGCATAGGTGACTTGTCGATCGCCACAACTTTCGCACCAGAATCAATCAACTGCATCGTTTTTCCGCCTGGTGCGGCGCATAGGTCAATTATATTTTCATCAGGCTGAGGATTCAAAAAAATGATCGGTAAAGTAGCAGCAAAATCTTGAACCCACCAATCCCCTTTAGCATAACCTGGTAGGGATGAAATCTGTTCAGAATTTCTTAGTCGAAAAGAATATGGTGAAAGTTTCTTACCGGTTAATTGCTTTGACCAAACAACATCTTTTTTCCTTGTTAAATCAATCGTCGCGCCAGCATAATGTGCGATTTCTATCTGTTCTACAATTTGGTTTCCCCAAGCATCCAATAATTGATTACGCAAGCGTTTGGGCATCTGAGGCCTTGGAATTTTCTCCCACCGTTGAGGAACATCTTGTGCTACTCTACGCAACACTGCATTCACTAAACCCTTCAGTCCTTCATGACCTTTCCGATTTGCCACAAATTCAACAATGTCATTAACAACGCCAAATTTGGTTCCCTTTCGAGCGATTTCGCTTGTTCCCAGTCGTAACGCATTTTGTACTGTCAACGGCGGCACCTTTCTTAAATATTGGGAGAGCACTTTATCCACCTGATCAAGATCACGTAATGTGTTAGAAGCAAGCCTATTCGCTCGCGCACGATCACTAGGGATTAATTTCTGCCATTCTCTATCACAAACAATGTCTGAAGACATTCGACCGCAGCCCAACACTTGATCCAAAAAATAAATTGCGCCTTTGCGAGCAATTTGTCCATTTTTTGCCACTATATTTACACCTTGTTCTATCTTTATGTTGGCATATATATGTTTTTTGATTAAAAAGTTAAAATGCAAGAAATGATACCAGAAAAGCTCCCGGAAGCGGCAAAACGCGCGCTTGAAGAAGCGGCAAAACGTCGTGAACAAACTAAAAAGAAAAAAAGCTCACCAAGCGAAATCGGTGGACGCGATGGTCCCGAGCCAGTCCGATACGGAGATTGGGAGAAAAATGGAATTGCAATTGACTTTTGATTCATTCCCAATTTTATAACTTAAATGAAATAAGCAATAGAGTTATGTTGCACTTTATTATGAACAATGTGCTTTAGGGATTACGTTGAATTCCGATTTAAGTTTAGTACGTTACAAATAAGTTAACGCAGTCTGAATGTCGCAGTATCACCGGTTCCTTTCTGAGCGGTAAAACGAATACGATTATTCAGGATAGCGACTTCTAAACAATCATATCCCAATTCATCACCGCCCCAATTAAGGTCACGACAAAAGTAACCGTCTTGCCAAGACCATGTACCTGTAACGTCCCAACCTATGCCTTGACCGATAATCTGTCCCTCAGGCAGAACCTTCAAATTAACAAACGGCGCAACTAACTCTTTACTTTCTGTCAATTCTACAAATATGGCTTCTTCGGTGACTTTTTTGTATTCCGCCGCTACTGAATCTGAAAAAAAAACAACAATGAAAGTAATGACCCACCTATACATAATCCACCTCAAATCCCCAGAAATTGAAAATCAATAAATTACTTCACATGATATTTTGTCATTTGAGATTTGTCTCAAATATATGATTTGGCTTTCAAAATACAGGCTTTACAAACCAAGTACGTCCATCATGTTATATTCACCAGGACGCTTGCCTTGACCCCATAATGCTGCCCGGATTGCGCCACGCGCATAAAGTGAACGATCATTTGCTAAATGCCGAAGAACAACTCGCTCTCCTAATCCAGCAAAAATAACATCATGTTCTCCAATAACATCTCCCCCACGAATAGCAGAAAAACCGATATGACCACGGGTTCTTGCCCCTGTGATTCCATCGCGTCCACTATCTGAAACTTCGCTCAAATTTACACCGCGCCCCTCCGCTACCGCCTGCCCTAGCATCAAAGCTGTTCCTGAAGGCGTGTCAATTTTTTTATTGTGATGCATCTCAACGACCTCTGCATCATACTCATCTCCTAAAACGGTCGCTACTTTTTTTGCTAATTGCACTAACAAATTCACACCCAGACTCATATTTCCGGCACGCACGATCACTGCGTGAAGTGCCGCCAACTTTATTTCTTCTAAATGCTGAACATTAAATCCTGTTGTTCCAATAACGTGCACCAATCGCGCCTGCGCGGCAAGTTGTGCGAATTCAACCGAAACGTCGGGGACAGTGAAGTCAATTATAGCTTGTGCATTACAAAAGGCCTCAACAGGGTCATCCGACACTTTCAGCCCTGTTTCCAAACCACCAATACAGGTATTAAGTTCTTTACCGACCCAATCGTGCTCTTTATGTTCCAAAACACCAATAAGTCGTATTTCCTTTGACTCCGCGACCATTTGTGTGATTAACTGACCCATTCTCCCTGATGCCCCTGCAACCACAATACCGGGAAGTTGTTTCATTCTTCGTTTACCTCATTAAAGAAATAATGTTGTCATATCGCAGGTATCATCACTTGGCAAAGCATATGATAGATTATAAGCATTTAGCTCATGAGAAAGAAAAAATTACATATTGGATCTCGCCGAACACAAAGACAACTACGCGTTGGTGAGCTTATTCGTCGTACCCTTGCTGACATTCTAACACGGCAGGAAAGTCATGATCCTGACCTGAACCGCTTTTCTATCACTGTTGGTGAAGTGCGTATGTCATCTGATCTCAAAATTGCAACGATTTACGTGTTACCGTTAGGCGGAAATGATGCCCAAAATGC
This sequence comes from Aestuariivita sp., assembly GCA_026710055.1. Taxonomy (GTDB): domain Bacteria; phylum Pseudomonadota; class Alphaproteobacteria; order Rhodobacterales; family Rhodobacteraceae; genus JAPORY01. Next base: position 10,229 of record JAPORV010000236.1, on the reverse strand, counting down.
TTTAGAATTGTTAAACGAAAACAGACATGACTTAAGACGCATAGTTAACAAAAAAACCACTCTAAAGTTCTCACCAGATCTCCGATTCAAACTTGATGAGACTTTTGATCTAATGGATAATACACGCCGACTATTTGAAAGCGAAACAGTTCAACGTGATATCAAAAATTAAAACAATTTTAACATTCCTTCCCATTCTTGCTTTGCCAGCAGTTAGCTTAGCACTTGAGTGTTCGCAAGTTAAGCATCGGTTAGCAGAATTCACCGTATGTCAGGTAAATGCTGATCAGGATGAAATTAAGCTTTTTCATACCGACCCACGAAGCAATAAGCCTTTTGGTAGTTTTAAAAATCTCCAAGAATTCTTGGCACCACAGCATATCGAGTTACAAATGGCCATGAATGCTGGGATGTATCATCATGACTTAAGTCCTGTTGGTCTCTTTATTGAAAACGGTCAAACACAGAATCATATTGTGACATTAGCAGGTCCCGGAAATTTTGGAATGTTACCAAACGGCGTATTTTGCATTCAAAAGGAACGTGCGACTGTCATCGAAAGCCGTCAATTTGTACAGCAACAAATGATATGCGATTTCGCAACACAATCAGGCCCAATGTTGGTCATAGATGGAATGCTCCACCCCAGATTCTTGGAGAATAGTAATAGCCTGTTTCGTCGTAATGGTGTTGGAACATCCCATAATGGACAAATTATTTTCTTCGCCATATCGGAGCAACCTATCAATTTTTATACCTTCGGAACTCTTTTTCGTGATGTTCTCAATGTGCAGCAAGCACTTTACTTTGATGGTAAGGTTTCAAGACTTTTTGCCCCAATGCACAATCGAAACGATCTAGGTCCTTGGATGGGACCTATTGTTGGTGTGATTAAGAAAGTCAAATAAATCCGAGCGATATGTCACGCAATACCAAAGAAAAAGATGTTGACGGATGGATTGTCATTGATAAGCCCGAGGGAATCACGTCAACATCAACAGTTAACAGAGTTCGCCGAGCGCTTACTGCAAAGAAGGCTGGTCACGCCGGCACTCTTGACCCAGAGGCAACAGGCGTACTGGCTATTGCGCTCGGTGAAGCCACCAAAACGATCCAATATGTTACAGATGATTTAAAGGCGTACGCCTTCACTATTCGACTTGGTCAAGCAACTGATACAGATGACGCAACAGGTCGCATTATTGCCACGAGCAAGTCACGGCCTAGTGACAGCGAGATCCGTGCTATCCTGGAGTGTTTCATCGGTAACATTCAACAAGTTCCACCAAAGTTTTCTGCAATTAGAGTGAACGGTCAGCGTGCTTACCATTTAGCGCGTCGCGGAAAAAATCCTTACCTGACAGCGAGATCGCTATGGGTTGAGAGCCTCATTATGGCAAATCGCCAGGACAATGATCACATTGATCTTGAAATGACTTGTGGTAAGGGAGGTTATGTCCGCGCCATTGCCCGTGATCTTGGCGAAAAACTGGGTTGTTTCGGACATGTATGCCGGTTGCGACGCCTTTGGTCTGGACCATTCTCTCTCAAAACAGCTCTTCATTTATCAAGCATTGATAAACTGGATAAAGGTCTAATTTTAGAAAATTATCGCTTGCCGACTGAGGTTGCTTTATTACGATTGAGAGAATTAAAATGTACTGCGGAAGGTGCCATAAAGTTACAGAATGGAAATCCTGCGGCTATTAATACTGATCGTCTTAAATTCGGCGAACAATGCTGGGCATCTTTTGAAGGTCAGATTGTCGCTATTGGAAAATTTATGAATGGTGAGTTACACCCAGTACGTGTTTTTCAAAAACCAACATGATTAGCCGATATTATGCATATAATGACACTGAATCAATTGCAGTTTATTCTAACTGCGAACGATATCGTTATAAACTTTCTCGTGTCTGGGAGAACAAAAAACAAACTGCCATGTTTGTAATGCTCAATCCTTCGACTGCAACTGAGAAAAAAAATGACCCGACAGTAGAAAGGTGTGAACGTAGGGCCCGTTTACTTGGCTTCGGCGCCTTTATTGTTACAAATATTTTTGCCTGGCGTGATACAGATCCTCAAAAAATGAGAGCCGCCGCCGATCCAGTCGGACCTGCTAATGACAAAGAAATTCTCAAGTGCGCGGCCGATTCTGACAAAATAATCGCCGCATGGGGTACCCATGGAGCATTTCTTCAACGAGGATCACGGGTCGAATGTCTGCTTCGCTCAAACGGTTTTGATTTATTTCATCTTGGATTAAGTCAAGGTGGGCAGCCGCGACACCCTCTATATATTGCCTATGAACAGAAATTAGAACTATGGCAACGATAAAGAAGTGCCGGATACTTGCAAAGTTGACTTCTCCATCCTTACGGTCAATCGTGTACGTCTAAGGCATATTGTTCGAGACACAAAGCATGATGCAACTCAAACGAGGGTAGCGACGCTGCATGCCCTAGCCTGCTTATCACAACAATACGGCTGGAACTCTTGGAATTCACAAAAAGTAGAGTTTTTGCAGGCACTTCCGTAACAGCCGATCATAAATCAAGTTTTAGAGGTTGCGGCCCACGCCTAGATAGGATGTCAGAGATATCCATGCTGTAGACATGATCAATCCCATGGTCACAATCAGCGGCGAAGATATTGGCAATCTCTTGCGCAATAGCCGCTTTCTCAGCATCAGTGAAGGAACGGGAGATGACGACGAAATTTACCTCTTTTTTCCATTTAGCTTGAAAATGTGCTTGAGTTAGGGCGTCGCCGACAGAGAGAGGTTTAAGAAATATATTCAACCGCTTGATATCATTCCAAATCGTAGTCGTCAAAGATCCATCCTGTCGTTTCTTCGTCTGACAGAATTCACCAGCGGATCGTTTAGCGGAGCCAATCCAAAAATGACGATCGCCGTCATGGTTCGCTGGGGAAGTTGGATGCTTCTGATGGTGAACGAGAAAAATGTCAAAATCTCCGGGAATGTCTTTTCTCTCCAGACTTGTATAAAGACGGGTACGCTTGGCCTGCCCCGCAGGAAGGACATCGGTGCCAATTTCAAAGAGAAACCGAAGACCGGTGGAGGCAAATATCTCAAGACCATATCCTTCGATACTCCGAAAAGCACCTAGGCGATCGGAGTCAAGTACATCACTTTCCCCCGCGTCAACATGTGCAACATCTGCAAAGGGCTCCAACACCCGCAATTGAAACCGCGCGAAATGATCCGCTACCGACCATTTGACCTTACCTTCCGAATTAAGGGGCGCACGAGATCGTAACAACCCAAGATGTTCGCCGGACAAACGCTTTCGAATTACGTCATGAACCTTGTCGGAAATATCTGCGTCGGTCAGGTCCTCGCCTGGTTGTTCCTTCCGCAACGCGGTCTTGATAGTATCAAAGACTGGGCGATGATCACGATGCCGAAGATCAGTCTCAATGCTGTATCCGGACGGTTGTGACGCCAACCAGCGGACAATCGCAAGATCAGACGGTCGCAACTCCACCTCCATCTGGTTTTGGAACGGACCGTCTGGCGATTTACGGTAGATCTCCTCAATTTCCAGGAACCGACGAGTCCAGTCCGTATCATCGGGGATCCGGGAAAAGTCACTGAGATGGCGCGCCCGCGAGAACCGCTGCCAATGCCCCGGCAATCCGTTATAGGCCGTCCAGAGGGAAAGAAGCCGATTGGGTTCTGTATCCCATCCCTGATCCTCCACCACCTCCCGAAACTCCGCAAAACTCCATGGTTTTACATGGATGACATGATAGATTCGCCCAAACATCGGTGCAGTAGGATGTTTGAACATCTCGACCAGACGCTGCTGCTCCGATCCCATCACAATGAGACGCGGCTTCCATCCCTCTGAGCGAGGCCTCGAAATATTCCCTAACCGGTCGATGTACTCTTGGAAAACCGATTCGAGATACTGCGATCCATCATTACCAATCCGTTGAAACTCGTCGATAACAAGGATATGGCCCCGCTCCAGAATATGATAGGCCATCCCTGTAAAATCGTTATAGGGATCGTCGGAGCGAATATAGCCCTTAAGAAGCGACAGATCGGCAATCTGGATCGCCGAATGAAGATTCTCATGAAACCGATGCGTGCCACTAATTGTTCTCTGTAAAGAGCAGACTACAAAGACCCGTGTATCCGACGCATCCAGATAATGCTGACAAAATTGGTTGATCAGTGCGGTTTTTCCGACCTGTCGGCGCCCCCAGATCGCAAGGGTTGAGAACGGCTCGTCCGACCGTACGAACGTATCAAGCGTCTGGAGTTCACTCTGCCGTCCGTAGAATTGCCAAGCCTGTGTCATATCATCCGACCTCACCTATGATCTCTTCTGCATCCCTTAGTTTCTCTTACCCACCACAACCAATAGTCATAACAATCCCTTATAGAGTCTTCGTGACTCGACGCATATATTGTGTCTATTAAAAAAGCCTGAATTATCCAATAAATTGCTGAGACGCTTGCAAAATTTTTTACCTAACAGGTTTCTCCACTTTTGCACACCACCCATCCTCAAGGTTTTCTGAATACATCCTACAATTGATATAACAAACCCGTATTCAACACATCATAAACACCACGTTGTAAACGCTGGCGAGCAACTACTGTTCTGTCAGGTTGCAAAGACATAGTCTATGGCAAGCATGATGGATATTATAAATGTGCCCGTTTTTAATATCCTCGTAACAAAAATATTCTTTTGATACAGTGCTAATAAGGAGAACTATATGAGCTCCCCAAAGACGCCAGCCCGGTGGATACATCATTTTAATAGCTTTGACATTAACCCCATATTCACTGATTGAAGCCCTATATCGGTGCTTTTTGGAGATTTTGTTCTCTTCAAACTTCACACCATGTATTAAAGCGTCGAAACGGATGAGGCAAAAATCTGCTTAAATTTAGTTTTTGAATATAGGGTATAACCCGACAAAGATACCATGAAGAATTCTTAAACGAACTCAATTTCAAACAAATGAGCAGTTTTTGTATCATCTTCATAGGTGATCAGAATGAATTTAACCACACCGGTCATACGCTTTCCCGAGATTGTTTCATTTTGCCCTGGCATCGTGGAAAATTCACGCAACCCCAAAAGAGTCCAAAACGGCTTTTCCGTTCAACAAGCCAACCACTCTTACACTCAGGGCATTTAGGGTATTCTGCACCGCAATAATTGCATTTTTTGATTTTTGATTTGTCTTGATTAACTGGAAGTCCAGTTCCGCAGGCGGAACAAGCAGTCAATGAGTATCCACAAAGCTTTGTATGTTCACATCGGTACCAGGTTCGACCGTTCTTAGTCGGAAATGCCAAGAGGTTTCCACCACACTCTCCGCAAGAGTGATATTCCAGATAATTTTCACTATCACAAATAACGTTGTATTCAGAGTCCTCAAGCAACTCCGTGACAAAAACAGATTGCTTTGATAACAAAGACATCAACGTAACTGTTTTGCGCGCCCGAGTCAGGGCAACATACATCACCCGTCGCTCCTCAGCGTTCTCGAACAGCTCTGTATCCGGTGACACCAAAGAAAGCAGTTCATCATCCACAATCTCGGAAGGAAAACCCGTACGTCCCCGAAACATGCTCAAAATGATAACATGATCCGCTTCAAGGCCTTTGGAGGCGTGAATTGTTTTAAATGTGATATCGAGATGCGGTAATTGACGCTGTAACTGATATAATCCATTTGGTGCAAGATGCCGATAGCGGCCCAAAAGCAATACAGTTGTTCGTTTACTTTCGTTACGATTGACAGGAAGTGATTGTAGAACCTCAGCAAGCTTCTGGTTAGCGTCATGTCGGAATATGGGTGCAACTTTCAGGGCAGGTGTATCAGCAATGCCTGCAGGAATAATTGTTTTGTTCAATTGAGCAGGATTTTTAAGGATAAACCGTTTGGCGATTTCTGCAATCTGATCAACCGAACGAAACGTTCGACCGAGATCAATAGTCTTATGAATGCCTATTTCACCATCAAACACACCACCAAATTCCTCTTCGAAATTTCGCATTAAATGAATATCCGATCCCGCAAAGCGATAAATCGACTGCCAGTCATCGCCAACGGCGAACACACGGGCTTCAGAATGCTGTGCTTTCAAAGCTTGAATCAAGCGCCCACGACTTCGAGAAATATCTTGAAACTCATCAACAAGTATATGTTTGAAAGGGCTGATATATTGACCGCTTTCAATATAGACCGCCGCACGCAAGATCATATCTTCGAAGTCGATTCGACCTCCCATTTGTCTTTTATATTCTACGTAAACTAATTTGAAGATCGCTAAAAAAGCTTTTGCGCGTTTTCCGAATCTTAGCCGTTCCGCCTTCTCGGTACATTCATTGATCTGATATCCGCCACCTTTATAATGTCGCAGGAACGTACTTATAAGTTGAACAAAATTGTCTGTCTGGTTCAATTCGATAATCCGGTCAAACAAGATCTCTCGTGAACGGGGCGCACGTTCCTCATAAGGCGCGATCTTTTTCGCTAACATCTCTAGAAGACAGCCTTCCTGCCGTTCATAGCTAAAGGTCTCAATTAGCGTCGTACCATGCTGTTCGTGAACATGACGTTTCCATTCCATACTCTTTAGATAGTTCTCGCGATTCACATATGGCGCTGTGGTAAACTGAAATGTACCATCCGCCATCTTCCGTCGCCGCACACCGAAGTGCTCAATGTATACATCACTCTTTTTTAGCCGAAAGTCGGGGCAATAATCCTTATAACCGCCTTTAGAAACCTTGTGTTCATACAAGGGCTCGTACTCATATTCGACGCCGTTTTCAAACAGCCAGTTGGCGATCATCAACTCTTCGAAACTTTTGACTTCTTCACCCTGAAATGTTCGTAAATCTGCCTTCTCGAGAAATGTATAGTAATCATGTTTCGTCTTGAAATCCCACGCGCTTTTTTCCTCTAAGCAATCGTAAGAAAACCATTTGATGATGGATTTAGATACTTTGCGGTCGGATCGTACTAAATCTCTCAAGATATTTTGAATGAGAGATCGATAAGCTCTCTCGTCGGTCGCATGTGCCACTAATGCAGGTTTACTGCCTTCAACGGCGCCAATAATGTTATAGGCCAGAGCATGAAATGTCCAAGCCTCTAGGTGTTCACGGCACTTTTCTTTGATGCGGTCGGTCATTTCACTTGCTGCATCTCGAGCAAATGAAAGTAGCAGAATTTCTTCTGGCTTACGAATGCCTGATTTAAGCAGATAACCAGCTTTTGCTGTGATAACGCTCGTTTTACCTGAACCTGCTCCAGCCAAAACCAACGTCGTATCTTCATCAGTAATAATTGCCTTACGCTGTTCAAGTGTAAGTGGATTGTCTTCGAAAGTATCAAAAAACTTCGACCACTCGTTAAGGTGACGTTGTTCAAATTTTGCAAGAGCCTCTTCACGCACTACGCGAGCATTCCGAATAAAGGACTGAATCGTTTTTATGTTCGCATTAGCGTTTTGTCCGATCGCATCCTTTGAAAGTTTAGAGAAGAGTTTGTTGTTAAGTTCACGGGCCATTTTAAGTGTGGGTGACAATTTACACGCTGCGGGATATTGTACAGGATTTTCCAGCTCAGCTATAACAGTTATAAGTTTTTCAATTGTTGACCGTTCAGCCTGAAATATCTTTCTATTGTAATTCGTCCATGCTATCTTGATGACTGAGATGAACGATTGTGCTTCATCGTGACGAACGCCCTTTAGTCGGTAATCAGTTCCGTCATCAACGTTAATCGTAAGTGTTGAACTGAAAAATCTCTTTTTAACAGTTGGTGCCGATGTAAGATTACTAAGATGGAGAACATTCTCATGTCGTGTGTAAACCTTCAGTTCTTCATTCCTGAAAGACACTTTGCGGGCATGAACGCCCAACGGGTTCAAAAGAAATCCAACCACTGGTCTTACGTGGACATAGATCAACAGTCTATCTTTCTACAAGCATAACCATTCGCCGTTTCGTTAGACTTTTATTTTATAACAGTCCAACTCTCTAAGTCGATAGACGTAAGCAGATGCTATCCGAACATCAACTTGTATTGATGATTCTGCTTAACGCTGTGCTCCAAACGCTCCAACAATACCATTGCGTCAGAACACACCTCCTGCCTCTTGAGCTTGTTATCCATAAAATTCTCTCGCGATGTAATCATCGGAACGACTTTTTTGTAAGAATCCACTGTTCACCACACGAAGATCGTTCCATTGCATAACAGGACGAGCCAGCGGCGTGAGTATGACGTCGACCAGTGGATTGGATAGATCAAACATAGTCAGCGCCGCTCCACCGCGCACCTCGCGATTGTTCATGTTTAGACCCACCATATCGCCACGCCATGTTGCAGAACCTTGTAAAGGTAAATTGTTAGGATACTCTATGCTGCCCGTGACTGCACACCGACCCACAACTCCATCATTTCGAACATAAATCGCATCAGCTCGTGTGTATCGCTCCAATTGCCAAGCTTATTGTAGATGGTTCCAGATTCTTCGAGTTCACCCATCTCATTCGTATTAAATTTAACAATTCCCCCAGAACAGTTACCCGACAAAAACCACTTGGTGTACAAGGAAAAGGAATACGTAGCTGGTTTCCATCTTGAAAATTAATATTCAAATCACTGAACTGAATAGAATTCGCATCAATGTCCGACAACTACGGACCGACTATGTCGATATTGGGATTAGAATTGCCTCCTCCACCGCCACAGGCCACGGGTAGCAAGGTCAGTGCAGTGGCGACAAAATTAGGACTTTGGAGTGAAGTGAATCGTGTCATGCGTGGGACCCTTGAGTATTTTCTGTGTCGAAACCCTTACCGTTCATTCACGTCAATCAATGGGGTTTAGATGTTTTGGTAAAAACATCATCCAAAGTTTGCACAACAGCCATAGCGTCAAGCCATCAATCAATTTGCTTCGCAGAAGCACTGTGCACCATTTTTTCATACTTTGATGAATGATGCCAAATTTCAGGCGCGCTTTTCGAAGTAACGTTTCAACTTTACCTTTAGTTATACCTTCAACCATACCCTCAGCTATACCTTATTCGATCCATTCTTCTGCGATCGTGCCCATAAGACCCTCCCTTTGTTCCGGTTTCGCCTGGTGTAGTGCCGCTTCCAATTCTTCCGGCTATGTATCCACAACATTGACTATATAGTGTCTGTTAAAAAACCTCTATTTTTCTTAAATTTCAAGAGTTTACCATGCATAAAAGTATATTTTTCAACGTGTTGACTTAACCGAAATATGTGGACGCCTTTTCTTCAATTTAGCGAAGATTGGCTGATTCAACGGAAATCATGTAAGATATTAAGAAATTGTACCAAATATCGGAAATCTTCGCTAGAACAAACGCATCAGAAAAGTACACGTTTTCAATATTTTACTAGTGAATTTAGGGGTTTTTTAACAACACTATATAGAAAAGCGTTGGCTTTTCCAAGTCCGACTTGTCAGGAATAAGCGCCAAAATTTTAACCAGAGCTTCTCGATCAACTTGTTGAAAATGACTGATACGCAACACCTAGAATACGGCCCTGATGTCCGACTGTGAAGAAAGACATTCCGGTGCCAACTTCCCAAGATCTCGAACAATATACTGAAATGATCTATTATATGAACCTAATGCCGGAATATCCTCTATCATGTCACATACAGAAAGTGGTATAGCCCAGTCCTGTCTGCTATGATAAAACCCCAATGGGATAATGGGCGGCAATGTGTTCCTTCGTTCGGGATGGTCAGCAGCATACCGCTTCCATATGTTGACCATATACCCCGCTAACTGAAGCAGCGTCTTTGGATCTACAGCGCTTTTATGTTCAACCAGAACGTAAATCAGAAGCGGGTTCCCATCCTTTAACATAACCTCAAAAAGACAATCAGACTAACTAGTGTCTGTTAAAAAACCCCCCTTTTTTGACGCCCGCCCGAGACGAATGTGAATTTTTTTCATCGCAATATCAAATTTATTGGGGAATTTTACCGCATAATTGCCGATTACCCGATGTCCGGTGGCCTCATCAGGCCGACATTTCCGCTAAAATGACGTAGCAGACGGACTCCGCCTGTCCGGTCAGAAGACTGTTTTTTTTGAATTGATGATTAAGCAGCGCGACGGTGCTGTCGCTTCAGACGCTCTCGCTCCTTCTCACGAATAAAACGTCCCAGCCGCA
>JAPORV010000119.1 GCA_026710055.1 Aestuariivita sp. | reverse complement strand
GTGCCACCCTCCACCAGATCCTAGAGAGACGATCGCTCCTCAGTATCCAGCGTAACATGATAAAACTTTCGTCCCTTCGGGTTCATCATTATGCCTCATATGTTATCTCCTCATCCGTCGTCGGTGTTGCGACCTCAGAAACGGCTCTGCTCAAACCAATCGGGATGGGGTATTGTTATCAATGAGACGACTCACTACCATTCACTACAAATAAGACAACAATCTACCAGCTTCTAGCATCAATTCAATGATGTTAGTATACTAGTGCATAAAGGCATTTTTTTGAATGCTAACCTTCACCTTTCGACGACTAGTATTAGCAATCCCAACACTTTTGTTCATTAGTTTGGTGATCTTTCTTCTTCTGGAGTTTGCTCCAGGCGACCCAATGGCACAGGTTCCGCTAACTGTCCCCCCCGAAATCAAGGAAAAAATGCGGGAGGCCTTAGGTCTCGGACAACCAATCTATGTTCGGTATTGGAAATGGCTGATCCAGTTTTTTTGGATTGAACCACAAGTAATGGTTGATCACTTCTTAGGGACAACTTTTTCAGTGGATGATTTGAGAGTCATTTCTTGGCAAACACGATCACCTGTCATGGACATTGTGATACAGAGACTGCCGCAAACCCTTTGGGTTGTGGGCACTGCATACATTGTTGGAATTCTCATCGCAATGCCGATTGGAATATATTCTGCTTACAAACAATATAGCTGGTTCGACAACGCAGGTACTTTTATTACAATGGTCGGATTCTCAGTTCCGCCTTTTTTCTCAGGAGTTCTTGTCATCGTTATTTTTTCAGTACAGCTCGGTTGGTTTCCATCAATTTACGATACAACTCACCGCGTCACAAACTGGGAAAGTTTTCTCATCCAACTCAAACAAATGATCATGCCCGTTCTGGTACTTGCCTTACAAATTACAAGCCAAATTAGCCGTTTCATGCGTGCGTCCATGCTGGATAACCTCAATCAAGACTACGTGCGCACCGCACGCGCTAAAGGATTGAAGGAAAAATCAGTGATCCTGATTCACGTGTTAAGAAACTCTATGATTCCTGTTGTAACGGTAATTGCACTTGGCATACCCGCAATATTTGGTGGCGCAATCATTACGGAGCAAGTCTTTAAGGTAAATGGTATCGGTCAATTACTTATCACAGCTATTCAAGCCAATGATCTTCCTATGGTGCAAACGCTCACTTTTATTTTTGCAATACTTATCGTTCTGTTTAATTTAATTGCTGACATTCTTTATGGAATTCTTGACCCACGGATTCGCTATGACTAACAGTAAGATAAATACATCACAAAAATTCATAACGACAGAATCTATTCCAACCAAACCACCAAAAAGCCACTGGTTTGAAGTATGGCAACAATTAAAGGCCCATAAAGGTGCGATATTTGGATCATATATTTTTATCTTTATTGTTCTAGGAGTGCTGATTGGCCCAATCATTTGGCACGCTGATCCCACTTTTCTCCCGCAAGGGCGCGACTTCATTAACTTACGTGATACACGGCCAATTTATACAGCCATTTGGGACGAATCTGCGAAAATAAATTGGGGTCATCCTCTTGGCACAGATAACCTAGGGCGTGATAATCTCGCAAGATTAATGTATGGTGGAAGGGTATCAATTGCTGTGGGTTTAACAGCAATGGTTCTTTCAATTATCCTTGGAACACTGATTGGAGTCGTTGCGGGATACTTTAGAACTGTTGATGGTTTACTCATGCGATTGACTGACTTATTTCTAGCATTGCCACTTCTCCCACTCATTCTCGTCGCTTCATTGCTATTTAGAGAACCATTATCAAATACCTTTGGAACCGAGGGCGGTATCTTTGTTCTTATTGTTACCCTCATTGGTATCACATCCTGGATGCAAACCGCGAGAATCGTGCGCGGAGACATCTTAGCACTCAAAGAGCGTGAATTTATACTTGCTGCTCGCTCTGTTGGAACAACACCCGTGCAATTGATCGTTCGGCATTTATTGCCGAATGTCCTTTCTCCAATAATGGTGTCTGCGACATTAGGGATTGCAACGGCAATCATTACCGAAAGTGCGCTGTCATTCTTAGGCTTTGGATTCCCCCCAGATTTTCCAACATGGGGTCGACTATTAAATGATAGTGTTGATCGAATGGTGCTTTATCCTGAACGAGTGCTTTGGCCAGGATTAATGATTTCACTAACAGTTCTATGTGTGAATTACCTTGGAGATGGGCTACGTGACGCGCTTGATCCACGAATCCGTGGTCGCTGATCAGTGTGAAAAATCAAATTCTTTTGGAAAAATGATGTTCACGACATTCAATCCATGCTGGTTGAACAAAACTTTTATGCCAAATATCTTGCTAACAAATTGCGTGTAGATCGCTTTTTCACAAGCAAATCATAAAAATCATGATCAAATTAAGCAACTAATCAAAAACAAAATACACTCTTCAGATGTTAAATATGAATTATTCTATTCAAACCCTCATTGATCGCCAAACATTCCGCCCGAAACATGAAATTATTTTGACTTTGTCTTGTATGGTATATGAGACTTATACGAGAAAATGGAATGAGAGTCATATAAAACTAACCACGAGATAGGGTAAGTATAATAACATCTACGCCGACACTCTATTACGAAGCGTTATTTTTTAAAATAAGGTGTCATTCGAGGTCACCAAGTAAAACAAAGCTCACGCTCTTCATGGAATAAGGATAAGCATTTTCAATGTACCAGCAATGACATGTAAGTTGTCATTTATGCCCGACGGATTTGAATTACGCTGTATGAGATACTTACTATTTACAAAAGATTCTATACAAAATGAAGCTGATTTCGAACGAGCTAATCTTCAATATTTCAGAATTCATCGGCTCATTCAAACCAAAAAAGGGGTTTAATTTTATGACTAAATATATTGTAATACAGAAATCTATGCCGCTGAGTTTATCGAGCGTAAATTTCACGCCTTCGTAGACGATTATGTGGATAACGAACACGACTGATAATGCAAGAGAACTCGTCAACCATCATAGAAGAGAGAGTACATATAAGATTGTAACGGTTAACGCATTATCTGATTATTTATAGCGATCCGACGAGATTTACGCAAGCTTCCTGCATAAATCTTTTACGGTCTTAAATTTTTTAAAAGATGCACTTGGCGTGTGTCGAGTTAATTTTACAAACCCATTATTTTTTAAGATTCTCAAATAATTTCACATCAAGAGATTCGAATGATAACAGAGGACGTGTTATGTCGGGTTTTAAGCGTCAAGAGTTAGTCCATTTCATCACAGATGGTTCCAAAGCCTCTCCGCCTGTGTTTGCAGGCCGTGAAATGATCCTTGATGAGATTCTCACGACATCGGTACGGGCTTTTGAACGGGGATCAGCCCCTGCCGGCAATACGATTGTTATCCAAGGGGCACCAGGTGCAGGTAAAACATCAATTTTGAAAGAAATTGAAAATCAATCACAAAAGGCGGGTATGCAACCGCGCCCCTTAATTGTGTCCCCGGCAGACATTAAAAACAATCGAACGGAAGTTTTAAAGGCGATTGCTGTTATTGCGTCCAAACCGCAAGCAGACTGGCTCACAATGATCAAGAGAACAGGAGCGAATGTAGCACGACGCACAGGAAGCGTTAGCTTTTTGTCATTGAGCATTGATTTTGCTAACATGGTGCGCGCGGATGCACCTCATACGCTATATGATCTTCAACAAATGCTACCAGCAGAAAAATGGGTTAACCCCGTAATTCTGGCGATTGATGAAGCCCAACGGTTTTCCGAGTATACAACAAATGATCATGCCGAGTTATTGCACTATATTCACGATGCTCAACAAATACATTTACCATTAACGCTGGTGTTTGCCGGCTTAGGTGATACCGAAAACCACGTGAATGCAATGGGGATCACCAATGGGGTGTTTGCCCATACGATTGGCGCGCTCACCCTCCGTGAATCCACCGAAGTTATTGATGGTTTTTGTACGCATTTTGGGATTAACGTCAGCACGGCGCAGCATGAACCACTTCATGACTTTTTCATTTCTACCGAGGGATGGCCGCGTCATATCTATTGGGCGCAAAAATCTTTAGCGGAAGTGCTCATTCATCCCGACATTCATGGTGATTTAAGCAAAATAGCTGATTGGTCAGCCGCCGAACAACGCCGGGATCAATACCGACTCGGGTATTACAATAATCGAAATTCAACGGCAATGAAGCGTGCTCCTAAATTGGTAGGTGCCGTCCAGCAAGCGATCATGACATATGCAGACAATGGGCTGATGCTGGATTTTGCACAAATCGGTGACTTAATAGATCATTTTATTAGAAGTGATGACGGAAAAAACCGCGCGTGGCGCACACCGGACATTTTTGGAACAGATCAGAGCGTAGTGGATCGGTTCATTGAACATCTGATTCATCAAGGGGCTCTTGCACATGATCCAAATACCCAAAGCTATCAATGCCCCATTCCGAGTTTTCAATCCTATTTAATCCATCACGCGCGGTTCACATCGGACGAGAAACAACAGCTCCAGGAGAAACTTGCGGCGGACATCGCGGCGTTAAAAGGCCATAACGGACGTAAACCGTCGGAGCGGTAATATGATAACAAAGGATGTGTTATGTCGGGTTTTAAGCGTCAAGAGTTAGTCCATTTCATCACAGATGGTTCCAAAGCCTCTCCGCCTGTGTTTGCAGGCCGTGAAATGATCCTTGATGAGATTCTCACGACATCGGTACGGGCTTTTGAACGGGGATCAGCCCCTGCCGGCAATACGATTGTTATCCAAGGGGCACCAGGTGCAGGTAAAACATCAATTTTGAAAGAAATTGAAAATCAATCACAAAAGGCGGGTATGCAACCGCGCCCCTTAATTGTGTCCCCGGCAGACATTAAAAACAATCGAACGGAAGTTTTAAAGGCGATTGCTGTTATTGCGTCCAAACCGCAAGCAGACTGGCTCACAATGATCAAGAGAACAGGAGCGAATGTAGCACGACGCACAGGAAGCGTTAGCTTTTTGTCATTGAGCATTGATTTTGCTAACATGGTGCGCGCGGATGCACCTCATACGCTATATGATCTTCAACAAATGCTACCAGCAGAAAAATGGGTTAACCCCGTAATTCTGGCGATTGATGAAGCCCAACGGTTTTCCGAGTATACAACAAATGATCATGCCGAGTTATTGCACTATATTCACGATGCTCAACAAATACATTTACCATTAACGCTGGTGTTTGCCGGCTTAGGTGATACCGAAAACCACGTGAATGCAATGGGGATCACCAATGGGGTGTTTGCCCATACGATTGGCGCGCTCACCCTCCGTGAATCCACCGAAGTTATTGATGGTTTTTGTACGCATTTTGGGATTAACGTCAGCACGGCGCAGCATGAACCACTTCATGACTTTTTCATTTCTACCGAGGGATGGCCGCGTCATATCTATTGGGCGCAAAAATCTTTAGCGGAAGTGCTCATTCATCCCGACATTCATGGTGATTTAAGCAAAATAGCTGATTGGTCAGCCGCCGAACAACGCCGGGATCAATACCGAATCGGGTATTATCAAGATAGACATTCCATTGATATGGAAGTAGCTGATAAACTGGTCGGGGCAGTATTGACTGCCGCAGAATATTACCATCATAAAAATCATCAATTTACTTTATCAAGGATTTTGAAATATATTGGAGTTTTTTCGCAGATGTATACAGATGAAGCATGGATGCTTCCCGAACAGCATTCGAAGTTATCATTTGTTTACCATTTGATTCATCAAGGAGCACTAGCAAAAGACCCGGAAACTCAAAGCTACCGATGTCCCATTCCGAGTTTTCAATCCTATTTAATCCATCACGCGCGGTTCACGTTGGACGAGAAACAACAGCTTGAGGGGAAACTTGCGGCGGACATCGCAACGCTGAAAACACCATGACGAGTTCGAACTGTCCGAGCCATAGTTTCATTGTTGGTACAGAAATTTATTGATCGGTCTAAATTGTCATTGAAGGTATTTTTGCATCGATTCTAGCACGGCATATATTAGTTTTGCAGTTATTGACTACAACATATAGTTAACCGTTTCACAGTAGCCTTTTCCGGGTCGACCAATTAAACGAAGGTCACACTCTTCACGGAATAAGAAAAAGTATTTTCAACGCAGATAAGACTGGCGTGAATCAACTTAGCATTGCGACCCCATTATTTTGTCAGATCCACAAATAATTACATATCAAAGAAATCATCGACGCCTATCTCTACATATGGATTACGCGATCATAGGCGTCTAAAACACTTTCGTGCATCATTTCTGACAAGGTAGGGTGAGGGAATACCGTACTCATTAAATCTTCTTCGGTAGTTTCCAACTGACGACCAACAACGTAACCTTGAATAAGCTCCGTAACTTCAGCACCTATCATGTGCGCACCTAATAATTCTCCAGTTTTTCGATCAAAAATTGTTTTTATCAATCCCTCCTGCTCTCCCAACGCAATTGCTTTTCCATTACCGATAAACGGAAAACGTCCAACTTTAATATCATAACCCAGCTCTTTAGCTTTTGCTTCTGTAAATCCAACCGATGCAATTTGAGGATTACAGTAGGTACAGCCTGCAATGCTTTCTGGTTTAATTGGGTGAGTTTGCTTACCGGCAATAAGTTCAGCCACCATCGTTCCTTCATGACTAGCTTTGTGTGCCAACCATGGCGCACCAACAACATCACCAATTGCATAAAGACCATCAACACTAGTACGACAATACTCATCTGTAAGTATATGCGTTCGATCAATTTTCACTCCCAATTCCTCGAGTCCAATCCCCTCAACATTACCGACAATCCCGACAGCCGATATGACAGTATCAAAATCTACACTATTGACTTTGCCATCACTTTCTATGTGAGCAGTAACAAAGTCCTTTTTTCGATCCAATTTTTTAACCATGGCTTTTTCCATGATTTTCATTTTCTGTTTTTCAAATTGCTTCTTAGCAAAAGCACTGATCTCTGTATCCTCAACAGGTAATATACGATCCATCACTTCAACAACTGTGGTATCCGAACCAAGTGCGTTGAAGAAACTTGCAAATTCAATTCCAATGGCCCCCGAACCAACTACCAAAAGTTTGTTAGGCATACGAACTGGCTCCAGGGCATGTTTGTATGTCCAAACAAGTTTTCCGTCAGCCTCAAGATCAGGCAATTCTCTCGCACGAGCGCCAGTGGCAATAATAATATTTTTTGCCGTTAGTTCTTCCTGTCCATTACTTGTATTCACCTTAACTGTATTTTTGGTCGCCAACATACCATCTCCCAAGAGTACAGTGACCTTATTTTTCTTAAGCAGATGCGTTATTCCACCTGAAAGTTGCGCTGCAACTCTTCGTGAACGTTTCACAACTGCATCTAAATCAAAATCAATTTTTTCTGCACTCAACCCAAAATCTTCGGCGCGTTGCATTAAATGATAAATTTCAGCAGAACGCAAAAGTGCCTTTGTCGGAATGCACCCCCAGTTCAAGCAAATTCCACCAAGATGCTCACGTTCCACAACCGCTGTATTCAACCCTAACTGTGAACAGCGAATTGCCGCAACATACCCGCCTGGACCAGAACCAATTACAACAACATCAAAAGATTTCTTTGTCATTACTCATCTCTTTTTCTCAATTTTATATAAATTAGGGAATTACATACATTTCACACCATAGGCACGTTGAAAGTTACTTGAAAAACACTTGCACCGCTATGTTAACGAATTTGCCAAACGACATAATGACCACAGTTGGCAAAAAATAGTAGTTTATAAAATCAAAACCGAAATCGTGAAATTGGTAATTTTGTACCCTTCATTTTTAACGAGCGTGCGGATGGTGTAAGATGTATATAATTCCCATAGATTAGGCCGATTCGTTGGCTCTAACAATGCAAACCTTCAATAAAATTTCGCGCGTCGCACAAAAAATAATATATAAGAGATTATTGAGGTTATCAACCAGAACAACTCTCTGAAAAGAGATCGCCAAAGTAATCAAAAGCAACTTAATATTGCAGAATCGTAAACACTCGCCTCTTCGCTAGAGGCAATTTTCGTAATTTTCTTTACACAAAAAATAATAATCGACTCGTATGACAAGTCATCAAACGATGATTGACGGCATCACAATGATATATCAATATCAGGTAATAAGAAAAATTCGACCACTGCATAGTAAAAAAATCAAACTAATTTAAGAAGACGAGCAATTACGCAAAATCAGTGATCTATCTTATTTCCTGATCATCTGAGCCATCACGTGCTTCATCACTTGCTATTTCTTGCGCAAGTTCCATGGCTACAGGACTCACAACCGGTGCCATCGCGACATATGCGCCGGTATCCTCAGTCGGCGTTGCTTCACGTTGCGTTGAGCGATAAGCTCCATAAACTGTTATTGAGAGAACAAGTACACCTGAGAAAATAAAAAATCCACTTGGCCCTAGTAATTCCATAGCCCACCCTGCAAGCAATGGGCCAGAAATTGCTCCAAGACCATTTAAAAAAATCAACCCAGCAGCAGCAGCTGGCATATCATCAACAAATAAAAAGTCGTTAGTATGCGCAATAAGCAGTGAATAAAGTGGCGTTGTTGCCCCACCTAACAACAAAGCCGCTAGAATTAACATTGAAAAAGATGTGCCTATCATTGCTCCAATTATTGCTCCAATGGTACCGACCATCGAAATAATCACAATGAGCTTACGCCGGTCCATACGGTCAGATAACCAACCAATTGGAACCTGCGAAATAATAGCTCCCACAAAAAATGCTGACACAAATAAAGAAATTTGGGGTATCGTTAAATTAACCTCAGCGCCGTAGACTGATGACATCCCAAATTGTGTCGCAAAAATGCCGCCTAGAAAAAACATGCCAACGCACCCAAGCGGGGAAGACCGAAAAAGAACTTTCAACTGCATCGGTTGTGTTGCTTCAAATGCCGGTGTCGGACTAATTGACAATAAAATAGGCGTTATCGAGATTGAAACGAGAATACATGGAATAACAAACAACACATAACCAGATGGGTCAGCAGTTAAAAGAAGTGCTTGAGCGACTACGATACCAGTTGTTTGCACAATCATGTACAGTGATAACGCTTGACCACGCGTTTCATTAGTTGCGGCATTATTCAACCAACTTTCCGCTGTAACATAAACACCAGAGAAACAAAACCCTATCAGAACTCGTGCAAACATCCACGCGATCGGATCGACAAAAGTTGGGTAAAAAACCATAACCGCTGAAATAAGCGAGGCGAGAGCCGAAAACACTCGCAGATGCCCGACACGTCGGATCATTTTAGGTGCCACAAGGCTGCCGCCCAAAAAACCAACAAAATATGAGGATATAATTATCGACATTTGAAATGTTGAAAATGCCTCAATATCACCTCGAATGCCTAACAACGTCCCCTGCATACCGTTGCCAACCATTAACAGACCCATCCCGAGTAGGAGTGCCCATGCACTTTTGAACACTTGAACCACGACGATCAAACCCTTTTAACAAACACTGTGTTCATCAATGTGCAATGATATTTCATCGAATCGCTATCATTAGCGACATCTATGATGGCGTTTTTGTACCGTCAAAGCCCTCCCGGAGTTAGCAAACACGCATCACCATACGAAAAAAATCTATAGCGCTGACATATAGCATGTTGATATATTGCCATTATTCGCTCTCTACCTAAGAAAGCTGAAATCAACATCATAAGGGTTGACCGAGGTAGATGAAAATTTGTTATCAAAGCATCAGTAATCTGAAATTCAAATCCAGGCATGATAAAAATATCTGTTTGTCCATGCCAAGGACGGAACTCACCATCTTGCATGATTGTTTCAAGAAGACGGAGCGCTGTAGTGCCGACAGCAATAATTCGTCCCCCCATTTCTTTTGTCTCCATAATTTCGGAAACCGCCTGCCCATCCACATATCCCCATTCTGAATGTATTTTATGCTTTCTTACGTCTGACTCTCTGACCGGAGCAAATGTACCACCACCCACATGCAGCGTCACAAAGCTAAATTTAATTCCTTGACGACGAAGTTTAGTCAATAAACCTTTGTCAAAGTGCAAAGAGGCAGTTGGAGCAGCTAGTGCTCCTGAATATCGAGCGAAAACCGACTGATAGTCTATTTTGTCAAAGTTGTCAGCAGGTCGTTTTGATACGATATACGGTGGCAAAGGCATTTCACCGACTTTACTCAATTCTACATTGAAAGTTTCTGATGACATATTAAACTTTAAAAGTGCAAAACCTTCTTTAATTTCCCTAATTTCGGCACTGAATTGATCAGTAAAGACAATAACCTCACCAGTTCTTACTCTTTTCAACGGCTTGATGAATGTTTTCCATTCATTCCCGCCTTGGCTTTCAAATAAGGTGACACTAACTTTTGCAGAAACAATTTCCCCTGCACTGGTTCGATACCTATGCCCGATTAAACGTGCCGGAATGACTCGCGTATCATTAAAAACTAACCGATCTCCGCTTCGTAGAAATTTTAACAAATCCGTGATCTGGGAATCCATGATCTCGTCTTTGCTCGCCACAAGCAAACGCGCTGACGAGCGCGGACTTGCCGGACGAACTGCAATCAAGTCGTTTGGTAAGTCGAAATCAAAATTGCTTATGTCCATGAGTCTGCTAATAAATTAAAGAGGGACAGAGTGAGAAACTTATTTTGCACATTTTCGCTTATGCCACAAAGCGTCTGTCATATTCGAAAATGAGCATACGAATTAATTGCCCGTGGCACCGCCGAAACGAAATAATTCCCTTAAAAAACCTGGTGCGAGGCCAGAAAGGAAATTCACAGAAACTTCCGGCGAATCAACGGCACCATTGAGTCGATAATTCAAACCAAACAAACCTTCACCTTCTCGCGGCGAAAACAAGCCCCCTATTTGATTCAGCAGATAAACGGGTGTAATGACACCATGTACATCAAGACTTTTTCCCAAAAGAGAATATGTTCCAACCATCGTGAGTCCAATAGATGGGCCGATGGCTCGACTTTCCAAAAGTGTTAATTCGGTCGGACTTAATTCAAACCGCGCTTCAACGTCACTAAATACAACCCCTTGACCCAATAATTCGCTAAATAGCCCAACAACTGAAATTGCATTCAATAAAACAACGATAACCGGGGCATCTCGAACCGAAATATCTTTCACCGAAATACGGCCTACAAAATCCCGCGCACTCGTAGTTGACCGCAATCTCAAATCAAGGCTACCACCACTGCTGCTAGGTAATAATTTCGCAGCGCGCAAAACCCCACCAGCGTCTTGAGATTGAATTTGAATCACCCTTTGCCCATCTTTACGCACAATTTGACCAACAATAAGAGCTTCGCCACCAACAAGACCACGTAATTGACCGCTAAAGCCATCATTTCCATTAAATTGACCACTAAAATCATTTATGGTTACTTGTTTTGTTACTTGTAACTGATCAAGTTTATCAACAACGAGTTGTACACGAGAAAATACGTTAAACTGCTGCTGTTCCGGTTCATTAATCGGTACCTTTTGGAGATCAATTCGTCCTCCCAAGACTGTCAATTCAGGATATTGATCCCCACCAACTTTCAAAATCGCAGAAATATCAAGCCAATCTTCAATACGTATATGATCAAACTCAGCGACTATCCCAGTATCAGAAGTCAAGGAATCAATTTTCAACGATGAACTAAAGTCGGAAGCAACAAGTAGAAGTTCTTCTACAACAATCGACTCATTCAATTGCGCCACTAATTCAAATTGCCCTTCCACATCAACGGGCTTGGACCAATTAAGATCAGAAAACGTCAATCCAACGCCAACAAGATTTGACGACAACATTAAGTTTGGCACCTTTCCGGATTCCAAAGAAACGGAAAAATCTGCATTTCCAGAACCATCAATAATTCCAGCTGGTATATTGACTCCAAATGAATGGAACGTTGCTTCAGAAAGTTCTAGAATTCCTGTAACTTGACTTCCAAAATTACCTTTGCCTAACTGTTTACGCCACGTCCCTTGAAACGGAACATCGGCAAGTGTTCCAGATCCAGTCACCTCAATGATTGAGTTTGTTGCGTTAATTCTGAGGCGTGATGCAGAAAATAACTTATTCGGTACTAGCTCATTGCTCTTTACCTCGCTTACATAACCAGAAATATCAAAGTCAATTTGATTAAATTGAACCTTTGGAAGCAGTGGGAGTTGAATTTCTCCTGCAAAATAAGCCAATCCAGAAATTGAAGACACCGATAAGTCGGAATGCTTAAAAACTTCAATTGGTTTTTCATTGAGAATAGATAAAACGGCAATTAGGTTTCCTCGTCCATGCGCCCTTACAACGGCACGCGCATCAATTCCTAATGACGTATCAGGCACGGTAAAGGATGTCCCAGCAATATTGATCGCACCACCCTGTTTAGCGATAATTCTTCCCGATGTCGCCGTTATTGACAGCCTATTTCCAACAAAGCTCACATGACCATCAGCGCTACGAATCGCCGGTATTTTTGGTAGGAACTGAATGTCTACGTCTTGGAATTCAAAACCAACAAAAAAATTGGGGGGATGTGCAGGCGATAAGCGAATGGCAAAATTGACATCAGACAACATACCTTGCTGGAAGTTCTTAATTACCCAAGCTCTGGAATTAGGAAGGAGGTTCCGTGGCCAAAGAGCCTTTGCTACTTTGAGCTCAACTTCATCTGAACTTCCATCCAAATTTACATACCATCCACCTGCTTCCTGTTTCATCTCGCCAGAAATTTGCCATGAGGTACCTTGTTCAAAAAAGACAACTTGACCTAATTTAAGACTAAACGGATTAATTGTCACCTTAAAGTCGGCTAAGGCTTGATCCAAAACTATAGCTTGATTAGGAAAACTCTGATGAAAAATTGTTACTTCTTCAAATTGAAATTGTCCAGCTAAGCTCTTTACGAATCCATCTATTGTTTCAATTTGTGAGACATCCCCACTTAACTTCCCCATGAAAGAATCACTAACAACATTAACTTCATTAATTCGAATAAATTGCTGTTGTAAATCAAGTACACCGTGAGCATCAATACGTTCAAATCGCATGATCTGTGTTTCTTCAGCAGATTGAAAGAAACCGGGTCCAAGCATTAATTCTGCACCAATGTTAGTAAATTCGCCATTTTCATTCATATTACCCCGTAGCGTGCCAGACAACGGGGCTCGCAAAGACTTCAATGATGACAAATCAGGGTGGACATCTGCAAATTCACCAACCAAAATATCTTTGGAACTAAGTTCAAAATCTGCCGATGCACTTCCAGTACGTAACAAAATACTCGCTTCAATGGCAAGAATGGGATTCTGCTCCCTTAGAATTGGGATATACCCAATAATGTTTAAATCGCCCGCATCTCTGGATAGTTGCAAACTCGCGTTTTGAAGTGACCATCCTGGTTTCGGTTCCTCATTCTCGTGACTTAATTTTAAGCCTTGGATATTTATGGTCTCAAGCGATGATAATTGCTCCAAAGCAAGCAAATCATCAACATTTTTTCTCAGTTGTTGTATATTATTGATTTTCCACTCTTGACCAGATTGCATAGTTAAAGCGAAGGAACTTCCACGCTTGATAACCTGATTGAAATCAACAGCAACCTGAGATGAGTCAATGTAAGTTGGCTTGATTTCCCCTGTAAGCATGGTACTCAGAGTAAACCCAATTTTAACTTGCTCAAGTGAAAAAATAAATTGATCCTCTGCATCCGTGAATGCGACACCGATTAGCTCTAAACTCGGTATCCAATCTTCGCTCAACGCGATTACAACTGAACCTAGTTCTACCTGAAATCTGACCAGATTTGACGAAATATAACTCTCGACACGGTCACGCGCCCAATCCGGAGCCCTTAGAGTCTGACCAGAAACAAGAAAAAAAAGCAGTCCTACGCAAATCACAAGAAAAGTTGCACCAGAGAATACCCATAATGCCATTACTCTCATGAGAGGTACAATTCTACCTTTTAACGCTACGTCCTGCTTAGGTTTATCTTGAGGTGTTTCGGTTGGGGTCATTTTCCTTCACCGTTCATCAATTATGACCTTAAAATTTCAAAGTCTAAACTTTGTTTCAATTTAACCAAAAATCTCCACAAAACAATTTTTTGACTTCATTTTAATCGCACATAAACTACACAACACCACAAAACTAAGTCATCAAGTTTTAAACAAATGACTAATAATTATCCAATTAAATCATTCACATGATTCACGTTTCATATCATTCTTTTTAACTTATTCTAGTAACGAACAATGTTGTTGGGAAACTCACTGGTCAATAATAAATTTAATTTAGTCTAAATTCAAAATTGAAACACTCAACATTTGACTTTAAAGAGTGTAAACACTGACAAATCAAGATTCAAATTACATTTTTCCAAAAGAATGTTAAAATTCAAAAAGGTTAGATCATGCTCAATATTGGCGACAAGGCACCCGACTTTAATCTACCGTGTAGCGACGGAACCAGCGTTAGTTTATCACAATTCAGCGGTCATCCCGTTGTATTGTTCTTCTATCCACGTGACGACACCCCTGGATGCACCACAGAATGCATTAATTTTTCAAAGGTCAAGGATGATTTCGAAGCAACAGGGGCGGTTCTACTCGGCATTTCTAAAGACAGCTTACATAGTCACACAAAATTCATTGATAAACATCAGCTATCCGTACCATTATTGTCGGATGAAAATGGAACAACTTGTGAGGACTATGGTGTTTGGAAAGAAAAAAACATGTATGGCAAAACCTATATGGGAATTGAACGTTCAACATTTCTTATCGATTCCAACGGCATAATTTATCAAATATGGCGTAAAGTTAAAGTTGCCCAGCATGTTGAAAATGTTTTGAATACAGTGCAATCATCTAAGTCATAGGAATCGCTTCCTTCATAAATCCAAACTTCAGTATTTAATCAGAATGCTCTTAGCATAAAATTTACCCTGTGATAAGGAGATAATGAAAATTGTATGTTAAAGAAATTTCCTTTTTATTGAAAATTGATCAAGATATTCATCTGAACAAGGAATATTTTTGAATTGAAATTCAACCTGAATTTTAAAACCGCCATTCTGGTATTTCAAATATCTCAATCCAAATCAGTAATGCCGCTAGCCCCACCCCACTAATAGAAGAAAGTCTACACAAGTTTATTTTTTGGGCGTCAAAACCGAAACATTATCCGAGGTGCTAATGAGGGGTTCGGTTTCTCAAGACGCAGTTTGCAATTGAACGCACATTGCAGAGCGATCAAGTGGTATCGTGCATTGTGACGATATGATCGCAAGATGAGTTCAAGGTCCGCAACACGCTTAGTCGTCGAGTGTGTAAGAAGTTCAGCTTTTTTGATGATGCTGGTCGCCCTTATTAGGGAGAGAATGTTGCGGATGAAGGGTATGCGAGCGGCGAATTTTGTATCTATTGGTGGGGGTGAGATTCTTGTATGGTGTGCTAAATTTTGTACCCTATGTTATGTCCCTAAGCTGCCAGCGCAACGCGAATAGCACGATTGTCATTGGCGGGCGATGTGGGCGCCCAGTCGCCTTGACGATTGAAGCGTGGTACCAAGTCCTTCCAAACCCGATCAAAGCGATTGGACTTGCATAAGGCTCGGATGCGCAGAACGCCTTGACCACCGTCTCGCCCCCAACTCTGACCAGAGCGCTTCATCCGGGTCGTGACCAGAACTTTGTTCGCGGCCTCAACGGCACCTGACCCGATGGCGAACCCTGCTTTCGCGGCATTCGCGTCATCCATACGATGGCGGTTGTTCCGAAAATACCCCCGTTCTCGACGGATGCAGGTTTCCCCTTTTTCCTTGCGTAAGAGATGGCGCAACGC
>JAPORV010000325.1:60837-60916 GCA_026710055.1 Aestuariivita sp. | reverse complement strand
TGGGTTGTGTCTCCCTGATCACGCATCATGACATCAAACTGAAGGAGCGATGGGATCTTTTGATGAAACACCGCCAGCG
>JAPORV010000325.1:0-60722 GCA_026710055.1 Aestuariivita sp. | reverse complement strand
ACCTGCTCGCTTTTTATGATTGTTGCGAGCATTCTCACATATTCAACTCAAAAGGCTACGAAAAATTTTTCCATTGATTTTTGTAAGCAATTGAAATGATTGAATAAAAAAATTAGCGGGAATTGTTGAACAAAATCAATATTTTCAGCAATTTATTTAGATAATTTAGACTTAATCTTACCCTTGAGACACTACTTTGATACATATGAGAATTTAACAAGAGATAATCTCTTGTTAAATTTTAGTGAGGCGATCTGAATTTCGACCTCGGATTTAAGCATGTTCTTGACTTACCTATAGTCAATTGGGATAGCTAAATCTTATAAATTCACGGTAATAACTTGGACAAAATTAGTGGAAAATCTGGAATAGAAACTTCAGAGCTAGCCAATAAAGATGTTTGATCATTAGCAGAAAACTAATAAAGATGTTAAATTTCCTGCGAGGAAGTGCTTGTGATATTTGCCGCTTTCGTGAATAATCCCGGATAAATAGCATCCATTGTAGTATGAAAAACGAGAGATTTTGGCTTAGAAATATAATGAAGTATATTGAAACTAAAAATAAATTCAGTCTTCGCAAACGTATTGCTGATAACCCAATAGTAAATCGGGCTGTAGAAAATTGCATCGCAGCTTATATTCGGTTTGCGTATCGAACATCACGATTTGACCGTTATGGGTTTGAAGCATTAGATGCTTGCGTGGCGCGCAACGAGTCAGTCATTATGGTCTTGTGGCATCAGAGATTGGTTATGGCAGGATATGCCTTCCCCGTTCATCTTGGGCCGATCTTGTCATTGACTACGTCAGCGCGAGCTGGCCGACTTATCGGGCAAATATTGCGTCGTTTCGGCTTAGATAATATGGCGATGGCGAGTAAACAGCGGCATATTAAACGCTCTCGTCAGATTCTAAAGCTGATTGGCGAAGGAGCATCAATTGGTATTGCGGTTGATGGTCCTGGTGGGCCAGCGCGTATTGCGAAAGATGTTCCTTTGAAATGGGCGAGAGCATCAAACGCACGTGTTTTTGCGGTTTCCTTTTCGGCTAATCGCGTCTTGCGAATGCCAACATGGGATCGGTTAATGCTACCGATTCCATGGTCACGTGGTGTTATTCATTGTCGGGAATGGCCTGAATTAGTACCACGATGTGCTACTGATTCCGACATTGAACGGTTGCGACTTAGTTTGGAAAAAACTATTAATGCTGTGACTGACGAAACTGATTTGGCGATTAAAAAATTTCGTTTGAAAATGTGGCGATAAACAGCGGCTCGCTAAAGAACCGCATTAAAGAAATAAGTAGAGCCTGACTATTGGGCTTTAAATGAATGGAAATAAGTGTCGCGTTGGGTCAAATTTCGATAGGGTGACCTCTTGCAAAATTGAAACTTGAAACAAACATTACACCAAAAAAGAATAAAGGGGTATAGCTCAGCTGGTAGAGCAACGGTCTCCAAAACCGTAGGTCGTAGGTTCGATCCCTGCTACCCCTGCCATTCTTAATGATGGCGTCAGAGTCTTGACAAATTGAAATTCCAGCCCTGACTGGTTAAAAGCCTGTTTAAATGCAAATTATTTTATGGCATACGCTTATCTTGGATAACAGACAGGTGAAATAGGCGGTTTACTACGGTGATAAGCCATTAATTGACAACATCTTAGCTTTCGAGGACATCGTTTATGGCTAATACAAATCCATTAAAGTTTATACAGCAAGTTCGCTATGAGGTCTCAAAAATTGTTTGGCCGACACGTCGTGAAGTCTTCATCACCACAATAATGGTTTTTATAATGGCGGCAATCACAGCGGCTTTTTTTGCAGTTATTGACATTTTAATTCGTAATGGAATTCAAGGTATTTTGAATTTGTTTGGTTAATTCATGTAACAAAAGCAATGCGCACAATCATTAAGAATTGCGAATTTCTTTTTGGTCGTCAAATCATCGTTTTGTAACATGAGATGCTGATAGAACCGCTGAGTGGCGAAGTGCCCGATACGGTCAGAAAAAACTGCTTGAATGACTGGTGAATTTTGTAATCAACAATATTTAAAATAAAACAAATGGACAGTTTATTGGTGAAGCCATGTGACAACAAAATAGGGCTATGCAAAAAAATAGAAAAATTACGCGATTCTTAATGAAAAATATTAACTTGGATAGAAGTGTTGAAATGTAAATAGATTCTTATGATAAACCGTAGATATTGTGTTTTGAAATGGCAAGAAGATACCGGATTTGGCGGAACATTGATGCAACGGTTGCTGTCGTGGTGACAATGATTACGGCCTGTATTAGTATAAAAATATAAAGATAATTGGCGGTTGTATAGAATTTCAATAGTAAAAACTGCTAAAGCATGCCGTTTATTTGAGCTAAGGTTGCTTTCTTGTATGCTATGATCAGGAACGATTTTAGCATGTGAGATACTAGACTTCAAAAAAGTAAGGACAATAACAACAATGACTAAACGCTGGTATGCTGTAAGTGTGCTGTCGAATTTTGAAAAAAAGATTGCTGAACAGATCCGTCAAAAAGTCTTTGAAGACAAGTTAGATGAGCAAATTGATGAAGTCTTGGTTCCAACAGAAGATGTTATTCAAGTACGGCGGGGCAAGAAGGTTACAGCGGAACGACGGCTTATGCCGGGTTACGTACTTGTTAAAATGGATATGTCGGACAAAGGTTACCATCTTATCTCTTCTATTAACCGCGTTACTGGTTTTCTTGGCCCGCAAGGTCATCCAATGCCCATGCCTGACAAGGATGTGCAGAGCGTGCTTGACCGAGTAACCGAAGGTGAGCAAGCACCGAGATTGATGATTAATTTTGATGTTGGTGAGAAAGTCCGAGTTAACGACGGTCCGTTTGAGGGATTTGATGGTATGGTAGAAGAAGTTGATGAAAATAATCAGCGGTTGAAGGTAACAGTGTCGATTTTTGGTCGTGAAACACCGGTTGAATTAGAATTCACTCAAGTTACTAAACAGAGTTGAAAAAAGACGAGATGTAAAGTTGGCCGAAATTTCCTGGTAAGTTTATAAATCACACCAAAGTTGTTTTTACATGCACCAGCCTCTTTATTGTTATTTGCGGGCTTGATCTTTTTTTTTGAGAAAACTAATGCGTATGGGCCATGAGTTATTGGCATAAGATCAAGTCCGAAGTGGAAGGCAAGGTCAACGCGTTGATTAACCGTACCACGACAACCAGTTGCCCACAGAACGCGATTTGTGGGTGTTGAAAAAGGAAAAGATAAATGGCAAAGAAAATTGCCGGTACGATGAAGCTACAAGTACCTGCTGGGCAAGCAAATCCCTCACCACCGGTTGGCCCTGCTTTAGGTCAGCGCGGATTGAATATCATGGAGTTCTGTAAGGCATTTAATGCCAAGACTGAAGATTTGGAAGCAGGAGCACCTTGCCCAACGATTATTACATATTATCAAGATAAATCATTTTCAATTGATATAAAAACACCGCCTGCTTCTTATTTCTTGAAAAAGGCGGCAAATTTAAAGTCGGGAGCGAACGCACCATCTCGTGAGATTGTTGGGACAGTATCAATTAATCAAATTCGTGAAATTGCCGAATCAAAAATGAAAGATCTTAATGCAAACGATATTGAAGGCGCGATGAAAATCATTCTCGGTTCTGCTAAGTCTATGGGAATTGAGGTGAAGTAATGGCAAAAATTGGTAAGCGAACTCGAGAAATGCGAGAGGCTTTTTCAAAAAAAGAGAATATGTCTGTAGAAGATGCAGTTGCATTGATCAAAAGCACGGCAAGTGCAAAGTTTGATGAGACATTGGAAGTTGCTATGAATCTTGGCGTTGATCCACGACATGCTGATCAAATGGTGCGGGGTGTTATTGGATTGCCAAATGGCACGGGAAAAACCATCCGCATTGCAGTTTTTGCACGCGACAGTAAGGCTGATGAAGCAATGGAAGCAGGAGCAGATATCGTTGGCGCTGAAGATTTAATGGAGACCATACAAGGCGGTACCATCAATTTTGATCGCTGCATTGCAACCCCCGATATGATGGCAATCGTTGGGCGCCTCGGTAAATTGTTAGGTCCTAGAAATTTAATGCCAAATCCTAAACTGGGTACAGTTACGAATGACGTAGCTGAGGCTGTAAAGGCGGCGAAAGGTGGTGAAGTTCAGTTTAAAACAGAAAAAGCGGGCCTCATTCATGCGGGTATTGGTAAATTATCTTTCGATGAGGTGAAATTGGTGGAGAACATAAGAGCATTTGTTGGTGCTGTTGCCAAAGCTAAACCCTCTGGAGCTAAAGGGACATATTTGAAAAAAATTTCAATATGTTCAACAATGGGACCGGGCGTTTCGGTTAACATTGAGAATGCGCTAGCAGCACAATAAACGATGAGGTCAGTGCGATGGTTAGATCATCTTTGATTAAAATAAACGCGAATAATGTCGATTTTTTGCGCCGATCACTCTTAACTATTATGTTGGAAATTGAATTTTAAAAAAATTCGATGATAATGCATTTTTAAACTTGTCAAGTCGCAAAAAATAATATATCATAGAATGAGAGCGTACGGATTATCGTGCGCTTTTTGTGCTTTGTGATCTTTAATTTGCACAATTGGTTTTGCAATCTTAGATGTCCGCCCCAAACGGAATACTGAATAACTTCTACAGTTTCCTTTGTGGTTAGTCGAATTTGGTCAGGTATTGTCGCTAGAAAATAGTGTGAACAAGGGACAAGTTCCCAAAATTTTGGAGTGGGATTTTGGATAAGTCACAGAAAGAAAAAGTTGTCGAAGAACTTGGCCAGATTTTTGATACATCTGGAATTGTAGTTATTGCACGATATACGGGCTTAACTGTTGCTGAAATGCAAGGCCTGCGATCAAGTGCGCGCGAAGCGGTTGCTGGTGTGCGTGTTACCAAGAATAGATTGGCGAAACTTGCTATAAAGTATAAAAATTGCGCAGACATCTCGGATCTTCTTACTGGAATGACACTGCTTACTTATTCCCAAGATCCAGTTGCGGCGGCAAAGGTTGCAGAAGATTACGCAGAGAAAAACAACAAATTTGAGATTCTTGGTGGCGTTATGGGTGATAGTATACTAAATCGTGCTGAAGTTAAGGCTTTATCCGCGATGCCATCACGCGATGAACTTATTTCATCAATTGCTGGATGTATTATTGCGCCCGCCGCAACCTTATCGGCTTGTGTTACAGCACCAGGTGCAAACTTTGCTTCTTTATTGTCGACCATAGAAGACAAAGCGGCAGCTTAGATAATAATATTAGTGTGAATATGCTTTTGCTTTGATTATTAAAACGGAAAGATTTTAGAATGGCTGATTTAAAAAAACTTGCAGAACAAATTGTTGGCTTAACGCTGCTTGAAGCGCAGGAGTTAAAAACAATCCTTAAAGATGAATATGGTATAGAACCGGCTGCGGGTGGCGCAGTGATGGTTACTGGACCGGCTGATGGCGCGGTTTCTGGAGAGGCCGAAGAAGAAAAATCGCAATTTGATGTTATTTTAAAGAATGCTGGTCAATCCAAGATTAACGTCATTAAGGAAGTGCGAGCCCTCACAGGCCTTGGCCTTAAAGATGCGAAAGATTTAGTTGAAGCAGGTGGAAAGATTAAGGACGGTATAGAAAAAGCAGAAGCAGAAGAAATCAAAGGAAAACTAGAGGCAGCCGGAGCGGAAGTTGAGTTAGCCTAACTTGAAGCAATGCTCGTCCATTCAACAATCAAGTCAATTTGGGTCGCAACAATGACCTTGTTTGGCATCGAAATTTCATGAGAATCATCTCTGTTGTTTCGAGGCTTTTAATTTGGTGTATTCTTATGGGATCGGGAGGCTGCCTTCGGGGACGGCAGTCAGGTATTGATCCAATTACATCTTTTTGATTGGGCAAACGCCAAAACCCATACGGTGTTTCCTGGAACAATTTCGAAAGGTGGCAGTCTTGATGACGCAAACAGTTCTTGGTCAAAAACGTTTCCGAAGATATTATGGCAAAATCCGCGAAGTCTTGGAAATGCCAAACCTCATTGAGGTGCAAAAGTCCTCTTATGATCTTTTTTTGAATTCCGGTGATAAAGAAAAACCTGCCGATGGTGAAGGAATTATGGGGGTTTTTCAATCGGTCTTCCCGATTAAAGATTATAATGAAACTGCACAGTTAGACTTTATGACGTATGAGTTTGAGGCGCCCAAGTTTGACGTTGAGGAATGCCAGCAACGAGACTTGACTTACAGTGCGCCATTAAAGGTCACAATGCGATTAATTGTCTTTGACGTTGATGAAGAAACCGATAGCCGTTCTGTCAAAGGAATTAAAGAGCAAGATGTTTACATGGGTGACATCCCTTTGATGACCAAAAATGGGACATTCATTGTGAATGGCACAGAAAGAGTTGTGGTCTCCCAAATGCACCGATCACCTGGTGTGTTTTTCGATCATGATAAAGGAAAAACACATAGTTCAGGAAAGCTACTTTTCGCATGTCGCATTATTCCTAACCGCGGATCATGGTTGGATTTTGAGTTTGATGCAAAAGACCATCTGTATACGCGCATTGATCGCCGCCGGAAATTACCTGTTACGACATTGCTTTACGCGCTTGGTATGGATCAAGAAGATATCATGGCAGCTTATTATGATATTCTTAGTTTTAAGCGGAAGAAAAATAAGGGTTGGATCATTCCATTTTTTCCTGATCGTGTTCGGGGAACGCGTCCTTCATATGACTTGATTGATGCAAAAACAGGTAATATTATTGCCGAACGAGGTCAAAAAATAACACCCCGTACGGTAAAAAAATGGATTGATGAGAAAAGCATAACTCATTTGCTAGTTCCATTTGACGTCATCGAAGGAAAATTTGCTGCTAAAGATATAATTAATGAAAAGACGGGTGAGATTTTTGTTGAGGCTGGCGATGAATTAACATTGGATAAGGCTAGATTTGAAAAGGAAAAAAAGGAAGCTGAAAAGGACAAAAGAATACCAAGCATAAGACATGTCGATATTCTATTGGATGTAGGGATCAGTGATATTCCGGTTTTGGATGTTGATTACGTGAATGTTGGTCCTTACATCAGAAATACGATGGTGAATGTTGATAAAAACATGAACCGCGAAACGGCACTAATGGATATTTACCGCGTGCTGCGGCCCGGCGAACCACCGACTATAGAAGCTGCTGAAGACTTATTTGATTCCTTGTTTAATGACAGCGAGCGTTACGACTTGAGTGTTGTAGGTCGTGTAAAGATGAATATGCGCCTTGCGCTGAGTGCTGAAGACACAATCCGAACGCTTCGATCAGAAGATATTGTTGCTTGCGTAAAAGGTCTTGTCGAACTGCGTGATGGTCGTGGGGAGGTTGACGATATTGATCATCTGGGTAATCGCCGCGTTCGTTCAGTCGGGGAGTTGATGGAGAATCAATATCGGCTTGGTTTGCTACGGATGGAACGTGCGATTAGAGAACGCATGTCGTCCATTGATATTGACACTGTCATGCCGCAAGATATTATTAACGCCAAGCCAGTTGCTGCAGTTGTGCGTGAGTTTTTTGGATCTTCGCAATTAAGTCAATTTATGGATCAAACTAACCCATTGTCTGAAGTAACCCATAAGCGGCGGTTATCAGCACTTGGACCAGGTGGATTAACGCGTGAACGTGCTGGCTTTGAAGTGCGAGATGTTCATCCAACCCATTACGGTCGCATATGTCCAATTGAAACGCCTGAAGGACCAAATATCGGGCTTATCAATTCTCTTGCAAGCTATGCACGTGTAAACAAGTACGGCTTTATTGAGACGCCATACCGGAAAGTCAAAAAAGGTCAGGTTACAGACGATGTGCATTATATGTCGGCAACCGAGGAGATGAGACATACGGTC
The DNA here is from genome assembly GCA_026710055.1 of Aestuariivita sp. GTDB lineage: Bacteria > Pseudomonadota > Alphaproteobacteria > Rhodobacterales > Rhodobacteraceae > JAPORY01. Next base: position 52,803 of record JAPORV010000325.1, on the reverse strand, counting down.
GCGCAAGCAAATGCGACGCTTGATGATAAAGGAAAATTCATAAATGAGATGGTCAATACTCGCCAAGCGGGTGATTACACACTTGCTCCAGTAGAGCAAGTAGATCTCATTGATGTTAGTCCGAAGCAGTTGGTTTCGGTGGCAGCATCACTCATTCCGTTTCTGGAGAATGATGATGCCAACAGAGCGTTAATGGGATCAAATATGCAGCGACAGGCGGTTCCACTTTTACAAGCAGAAGTGCCGCTTGTTGGAACGGGTATTGAGCGTAAGATTGCTATTGATTCGGGTGCCGCTGTTCAGGCAAGGCGTGCTGGTGTGATTGACCAGGTTGATGCTCAACGTATTGTCTTACGTGCGACAGAAGATATTCAACTCGGTGATGCTGGCGTTGATATTTACAGGATGCGAAAGTTTCAGCGATCAAATCAAAATACCTGTATTAATCAACGTCCCCTTGTGAAAGTTGGCCAAAAAGTTGAGAAAAATGAAGTTATCGCTGACGGGCCGTCGACTGACCTTGGCGAGTTGGCGCTCGGTAAAAATGTCGTTGTCGCCTTTATGCCCTGGAATGGGTACAATTATGAAGATTCAATTCTCATTTCAGAACGTATAGCGCGTGATGATGTTTTCACATCCGTTCATATTGAAGAATTTGAAGTTGCTGCGAGGGATACCAAACTCGGACCTGAGGAAATTACGCGTGATATACCCAATGTGGGAGAAGAAGCACTACGAAATTTAGATGAATCAGGCATTGTCTATATTGGCGCTGACGTCGAACCAGGTGATATTCTTGTTGGAAAGATTACGCCGAAGGGTGAAAGTCCAATGACCCCGGAAGAAAAGTTATTGCGGGCTATTTTTGGTGAGAAAGCCTCTGATGTCCGTGATACCTCAATGCGTGTGAAACCTGGAGATTTTGGAACCGTTGTTGAGGTACGTGTTTTCAATCGTTATGGCGTTGATAAAGATGAGCGTGGGCTTCAAATTGAACGTGAAGCGGTTGAGCGTTTAGCGCGAGATAGAGATGATGAGATTGCGATTCTTGACCGAAATATTTTCGCACGATTAAGATTGCTACTTGTCGGAAAGGAGATTCACCAGGTTCGAGACGATGTCAACGTCGGGTCAATTATTGATGATGCATTATTGGATTCGACGTCCCAATACAAATGGTGGCAGTTTGCCTTAAAAGATAATGATGAAGCACAAGTCATTGAAGCGTTAAAGAAAGAGTATGATTCACAAAAAGCGGCTTTTGATGCGCGTTTTGATGACAAAGTTGAAAAGGTTCGCCGCGGGGATGACTTGTCGCCAGGCATCATGAAAATGGTGAAAGTGTTTGTTGCGGTTAAACGCAAACTTCAACCCGGCGATAAAATGGCCGGACGTCACGGAAATAAAGGTGTTGTTTCAAAGGTTGTTCCGATGGAAGATATGCCTTTCTTGAAAGATGGAACATCGGTGGATATTTGTCTCAATCCATTAGGTGTTCCTTCAAGAATGAATGTAGGGCAAATTCTCGAAACGCATATGGGGTGGGCGGCTCGTGAGTTTGGTGTAAATATTGATGAAGCTCTTGAGGAATATCGTTGTTCTGGTGACTTAACGCTGGTGCAAAAAGCGTTGAAACTAGCGTATGGAGAAGAGGGCTTTAATGAGAGCTTTGCAAATTTAAGTGAGCAACAAGTCGTGGAAGCCGCTAGCAATGTAACGACAGGTGTGCCGATCGCCACTCCTGTATTTGATGGTGCTAAAGAAAGTGATGTCAACGATGCATTACTTCGTGCTGGTTTTTCCGAGTCGGGCCAGTCTGATCTTTATGACGGGCGGACAGGTGAGAAATTTGCACGACCAGTGACTGTTGGGATAAAATATCTGTTAAAGTTGCATCACTTGGTGGACGATAAAATCCATGCAAGATCGACCGGTCCTTACTCGCTTGTTACGCAACAACCTCTCGGAGGCAAGGCTCAATTTGGAGGTCAGAGATTTGGCGAGATGGAGGTCTGGGCACTCGAAGCATATGGTGCAGCCTATACGTTACAAGAAATGCTGACTGTGAAATCCGATGATGTCGCAGGTCGTACAAAGGTTTATGCATCAATCGTAAAAGGGGATGATAATTTCGAAGCAGGTGTGCCAGAGAGTTTCAATGTGTTAGTAAAGGAAGTTCGTGGATTGGGTTTAAATATGGAGTTGCTCAACGCTGAGGAACGCTACTAGAGCGATTGATCTCAATTGAGTATGACAATAATCAGTTATATTCTTATCTTTTGAAAGAGTTTCCTGATCTGGAATGAAGGATGAAATAACGTGAACCAAGAATTGACAAATAAAGCGTTTAATCCGCTGACCCCGCCCAAGGTTTTTGATGAAATCCGTGTTTCTCTGGCGAGTCCAGAGCGCGTATTAAGTTGGTCTTATGGGGAAATAAAGAAGCCAGAAACAATCAATTATCGTACGTTTAAACCGGAACGGGATGGGTTATTTTGTGCGAGGATTTTTGGGCCGATTAAAGACTATGAATGTCTATGCGGAAAATATAAGCGCATCAAATACAAAAATCTTGTTTGCGAGAAATGTGGTGTTCAAGTTACCTTAACAAAGGTTCGCAGGGAGCGTATGGGTCACATCGAGTTGGCTGCGCCAGTTGCACATATTTGGTTTTTAAAGTCTCTTCCAAGTCGTATTGGATTAATGCTTGATATGAAACTGCGAGACTTAGAACGGGTTTTGTATTTCGAAAATTATGTTGTGATTGAACCAGGATTAACAGAACTAAGTTACGGTCAAATGCTCTCCGAAGAAGAGTACCAGGACGCACAGGACTTGTATGGTACAGATGCATTTCGCGCTAGCATTGGTGCTGAAGCTGTCAGAGATATGCTCGCTGATATTGATCTTACGTCTTTAGCAGAACAACTTCGTACCGACTTAAAAGAGGAAACAAGTGAGCTCAAATTAAAGAATATTATCAAGCGTTTGAAAGTTATTGAGAGCTTCATCGAGTCGGGCAATCGACCTGAGTGGATGATTATGACGGTTATACCTGTTATTCCGCCTGACTTGAGGCCTCTGATTCCGCTTGATGGTGGTCGTTTTGCAACTTCGGACCTCAATGACTTGTATCGCCGGGTGATAAACAGAAATAACCGTTTAAAACGTCTTATTGAGCTAAGGGCGCCAGACATTATTGTGCGTAATGAAAAACGGATGCTGCAAGAGTCTGTTGATGCGTTGTTTGATAACGGACGTCGTGGGCGTGTTATTACGGGCACAAATAAGCGGCCACTCAAGTCACTTGCGGATATGCTCAAAGGGAAACAGGGTCGGTTTCGTCAAAACCTACTTGGGAAACGGGTGGATTTTTCAGGGCGCTCTGTTATTGTGACAGGTCCTGAGTTGAAATTACATCAATGTGGTTTGCCGAAAAAAATGGCACTGGAGCTGTTTAAGCCTTTTATTTATTCACGGCTTGAGGCAAAGGGGTTTTCATCAACGGTTAAGCAAGCAAGAAGGCTCGTGGAGAAAGAGCGTCCTGAAGTTTGGGATATTCTTGACGAAGTCATTCGTGAACATCCGGTTCTTTTGAATCGTGCACCCACGTTGCATCGATTGGGAATTCAAGCCTTTGAGCCAGTCCTGATTGAAGGAAAAGCTATTCAATTACACCCGCTTGTATGCTCGGCATTTAATGCTGATTTTGACGGCGATCAGATGGCTGTACATGTTCCGTTAAGCCTAGAAGCGCAGTTAGAAGCGCGGGTTTTGATGATGTCTACGAACAACGTGTTGTCGCCAGCCAATGGAGCACCGATTATTGTCCCTTCACAAGATATGATTCTTGGTCTTTACTATACGACGCTTGAGCGCGATGGGATGATTGGTGAAGGTAAAATCTTTGCTTCAATTGAAGAAGTGCAACATGCTTTAGAAGCTGGTGAAGTGCATTTGCATGCGAAAATTATTGCTCGGATTACGCAAGTTGATGAGGAAGGCGGGTATTTGCACAAGCGGTTTGAAACGACACCTGGTCGTGTATTGCTTGGTGCATTATTACCATTAAATGCGAAAGCGCCTTTTGAGTTAGTTAATCAGTTGTTGCGTAAGAAGGAAGTACAGCAAGTGATTGATACAGTCCACCGTTATTGTGGTCAAAAGGAGAGCGTTATTTTCTGTGACCAAATCATGGCGATGGGATTTCGTGAGGCATTACGTGCCGGCATTTCCTTTGGAAAAGATGATATGCTAATTCCCGGAAGTAAATGGAACATCGTTGATGAAACCCGTGATCAGGTGAAAGATTTTGAACAACAATATATGGATGGTTTGATTACACAAGGTGAGAAGTATAACAAAGTCGTTGATGCTTGGCAAAAATGTACTAATCGCGTGACTGATGCGATGATGACGTCAATTTCAAGTCGGAAAAAAGATGCTAACAAGGCGGAGCAAGAGCCAAATTCCGTTTATATGATGTCGCATTCTGGCGCACGTGGGTCAGATACGCAAATGAAGCAATTGGGTGGTATGCGTGGGCTTATGGCTAAACCAAATGGCGATATAATTGAAACGCCGATCATTTCAAATTTTAAAGAAGGCTTGACTGTTTTGGAGTATTTTAACTCCACGCACGGCGCGCGTAAGGGTTTGACAGATACAGCTCTTAAGACAGCGAACTCGGGTTATCTTACGCGGCGGTTAGTTGACGTGGCACAGGATTGTATCATTCGTATGCCTGATTGTGGCACCAAGAAGTTCATTACTGTTGAAGCCGCAATTAAAGACGGTGTTGTAGTTGCGCCCCTTTCTGAACGGTTATTGGGTCGCGTCGCGGCTGAAGATATCGTAAAGCCTGGTACGAATGAGATCATTGTTGGTGCGGGTCAACTTATTGACGAACGTATGGCTGATCTTGTTGATGACATTGGTTTGCAATCAGCACGCATTCGGTCACCGCTGACATGTGAAGCCGAAGAGGGTGTTTGTGCACTTTGTTACGGACGGGATTTAGCGCGCGGTTCCATGGTGAATATTGGTGAAGCGGTTGGAATCATTGCTGCGCAATCAATCGGAGAGCCTGGCACGCAATTAACAATGCGCACTTTTCACATTGGTGGTGTGGCGCATGGTGGTCAACAATCTTTTGTTGAGGCCAATCAGCGGGGCTCTATGTCATTCAAGAATGCTCAAACCCTCAAGAATGAAAAGGGTGATGTTCTTGTGGTTGGTCGCAATATGAAAATGACGTTGAAAGATGAAAATGGTGTTGAATGTGCATCTTACAAAGTTGGTTATGGATCAAGGCTTTTTGTGAGGTCTGGTAAGAAGGTAGATATCGGTACCAAACTGTTTGAGTGGGATCCTTATACGCTTCCAATTATTGCTGAGACTGACGGTATTGCGAAGTATGTTGATTTGACTGCGGGTGTTGCCATTCGAGATGAGACAGATGAATCAACTGGTATGACGCAGAAAATTGTAATTGATTGGCGTACAGCATCAAAAGATAGTGACTTAAAACCTGAAATTACTCTGTTGGATAAAGCGGGTGAACCTCTTCTCAGAGAAGGCGATTTGCCTGTCAGTTATCCAATGTCGGTAAATGCGATAATAGCGATTGAAGATGGTCAGTCGATTAAGGCGGGCGATATTATTGCTAGAATTCCACGTGAAGGTACGAGAACAAAGGATATTACTGGTGGATTGCCTCGCGTGGCTGATTTGTTTGAGGCACGCCGACCGAAGGATCATGCTGTCATTGCTGAAATAGACGGATATGTCAGATTTGGTCGTGATTACAAGAACAAGCGTCGCGTATCAATTGAACCGGTGAAAAAGTCTTTGGATTCTGTGGAGTATTTGCTTCCAAAGGGCAAGCACATCCCCGTTCAAGAAGGCGACTTTGTCAACAAAGGCGACTTTATTATGGATGGGAACCCAGCTCCCCATGATATTCTGGCTATTCTTGGTATAGAGGCGCTTGCAGACTATATGATTAATGAAGTACAGGCGGTTTATCGTCTGCAAGGTGTAAAAATCAACGATAAGCATATTGAAGTCATTGTTCGTCAAATGCTTCAGAAATGGGAAATTCTTGATAGTGGTGATACAACGCTTCTTAAAGGTGAGCATGTTGATAAAGTGGTATTTGATGCTGTTAACGAAAAAGCCAAGGCACAGAATGATCGATTAGCCAAAGGGCAGCCGATATTACTTGGCATTACGAAAGCGTCACTTCAGACACGTAGCTTTATTTCGGCTGCATCATTTCAAGAAACAACGCGTGTTCTGACTGAAGCTTCTGTGCAAGGAAAAAGAGATAAATTGGTTGGTTTGAAAGAAAGTGTTATTGTAGGTCGTTTGATACCAGCGGGAACCGGTGGTGCGATGCAACGCTTTCGGGGAATTGCGCAGGATCGTGACAATGAAATTATTGAAGCACGTCGTTTAGAAGAAGCAGCGGCGGCTGCGTTGGCTGCGCCTGTTGAAGACGATTCACTCGGAGAATCAGAGATTGTATCTGAGACAGTAGCTTAAATTCGTTATTTGACTTTGCGCTTTGGGATAAGAGATGTTTATATTGTCATCTACGTTAATTCTTAATTTAATGTCATTAGGCCTTAGGAATTCTTTGGAAGAAGAGTCGTAATTACAGCTTCAAGCAATATTCAGAATTGGGTAGCGGACATCTATTACTAACATGGAACCGGGGCACATTAACTTGTGGGGTTACGCAATTGAGACATCATTTCCAATGCAGGGTTTTTTGAGGCGATATGATTGATGACACGGGGAAATCTGCCGTCACACGAACAGGCTCGTCTTTCTCAATACGGCTCGTATGAACGTTTTCTGACTGTTTAACCTTTACTGAGGTCACCGAATACCCGTCTGCGGTAATATCCGACCTCCCTGAATGTCATTGGGATGTCTCTGGATGTAAGAAAAAACAGGCTTGGGGTGTTGTGTGTCGCATGTGGGTGACGCCCTAAGTTAGCGGCGGGCACCATCGACCAACAGACGAACGCATCGTACCATTTGGCATACGCAGGTTGCCCGGCGCACTGAATATTGTGTGACCAATCGGTTTCCCTTTAATCAAACTCGGTCCTACGAATACCGATATTACATGAAAGGATTTTCTTTATTGTGCAACGCCGTTCACGATATCTCAGATTGAGAACATTAATCCCAAACTCGTCATTTGTCTTGGTCTGGACACGTTTCTTCCCTTTGATATATCACAGGTCATCCCGAGGACATGACACTACTTGAAGCGGTGTTTTTGTCGTTCATCAGGTCACTATGGTTACTTTAAAAGGAAGAAATTGAAGGCATTGAGTGTTAACGATTAGCAGGTATTTCTATTGAAGCCATCTAAGAGCTTCAATTTAAAGTGAAATTAGTACATAATTTGGTTTTGACTTCCAAAGTTCTTTTCGGTTGCATTTAAACTTTCTTGAATGGTGGTTGATCGTATCAGGCACCGCACGGCGTCAAAATTGGACTTCGAGACGATATTTGTGACAATATGGATAGTTTTTTATTTGAAGCACTAATTTATTTGGCCGCCGCTGTGATCGCTGTTCCGCTCGCTTCAAGGTTAGGGCTTGGATCAGTTCTTGGATATATTGCAGCCGGAGTCATGATCGGTCCTGTTTTGGGACTTGTGGGGGCGGAAACAAGGGACTTGCAGCATTTTGCTGAGTTCGGCGTTGTAATGATGCTTTTCCTCATCGGACTTGACCTGGAACCACGCGCATTGTGGGACATTCGTCATAAGGTCATTGGATTAGGTGGATTACAGGTTTGCCTGACGACAATAGTTTTGGCCGTGGCAGCTGTGTTACTCGGGCGATCATGGCCAGAATCAATTGCGATTGCTCTCGCTCTTTCTTTATCGTCTACGGCGATTGTTCTGCAGACCTTATCAGAAAAAGGTCTGATGCAAACGCGTGGTGGTCGATTTACTTTTTCGGTATTATTAACGCAGGACATTTCAGTCATTCCAATTTTGGCAATTTTGCCTCTTCTGGTAATCGGACTGCCTGCTCAAATTGCTGAAGATGGATCAATTACGCGTGCGATCGACAGTACTGCTCACCACGCGGCGGAGCACGGTAATCCTTTATCTCTTGTTGCTGGATTGCCCGCATGGGGTGTAACTCTCGTGACGCTTAGTGCAATCGTATTGGTTATTTTCGCAGGAGTGTACTTAACTCGTCCTTTGTTTCGATACATTCATGCGGCAAGATTGCGTGAAATGTACACTGCTTTAGCACTTTTGATTGTTGTTGGTATTTCCTTCTTTATGATCCTTGTTGGATTGTCGCCAGCCCTCGGCGCTTTTTTGGCGGGCGTTGTACTTGCTAATTCCGAGTTTCGTCATGAGCTTGAAAGTGATCTTGAGCCGTTCAAAGGCCTGTTGTTAGGTTTATTTTTCATAACAGTTGGTGCCGGTATTGATTATCGTTCTCTTCTGGAAAGCCCAAGCGATTATATCGGATTGGCACTGTTGGTGATGGCACTAAAGGGTATGATTTTATATATTCTTGGCAGAGCATTTGGACTGAAGGGGCGTGATCAATGGTTATTTACTCTAGGACTGGCACAAGCAGGTGAATTTGGCTTTTTGTTGATATCCTTTTCATCACAACAAAACGTAATATCTGAAATTCTTGCGGGGAAAATACTGCTGATTATTGCATTATCGATGCTGCTTACCCCGTTATTTTTTATTGTATACGAATGGCTCTCTCGCAAATTTTTGATGGAATCTCAGGCACATGATTTTGACGAAATTAATGAACAAGGTGCTGTCATTATTGCAGGGTTTGGTCGCTTCGGACAAATCGTAAATCGACTTGTTCAAGCAAGTGGATTTAAGACAGTTGTTTTAGATCATGACATCAAGAAAATTCAACTGATGCGGCGTTTTGGATTTCATGGTTATTTTGGCGACCCAACGCGACCCGACTTACTAAAGGCGGCGGGGTTGGGTAAGGCAAGTGTGTTAGTCGTTGCATTAGACGATCCGGTTGCTGCTGTGAAGCTTGTTAGCTATGTACGTCGTCAACAGCCTGATATTTATATTGTCGCCCGTGCGCATGATCGTAATGATGTTTATCAACTCTTTAAGGCGGGCGCTAATGATATTGTCAGAGAAATGTTTGATAGTTCGCTGAGAGCCGGACGCTATGTCCTCGAAAATGTAGGACTTAATGATTATGATGCAGCACAAGCCGAGCGTATTTTCTTTACACATGATCGTCATGCGTTGCGCGAACTAGCGCAGCTGTGGACAACCGATATTCATCCAAGCTTGAACGCTGCCTATGTCGAAAAAGCAATGGAATTAGAAAAAGGTCTTGAAGAGGCACTCCTTGGTCTGGCTCACGAAAAGAACAAGCCGAATAAAAAATAACATTTGAATTGGTCTTTACTCAAAATGAAAATGCTGAAAATGAAGTGTTAATCAACTGGGAATTATATAGTTGACTGAAACTAGCGATGGCCGCGTGCAGAGGTGAATTTATTGACTAATAACTGCGGATATGCGCCATAATGGTGAAAACCTCCAAAATAGCCAGATCATAACGATTTAGCCGATAATCGGACAACACACGTCACTCTGGGACAAACTATACGATGCTTCCTATTCGCGATGATCAAAATCAATGATCCGCCTGACGTCATTTTGAATATTATATTGAGCATTGACGGGATATCGACTGCTCCGCGGCGGAAACGGTAGTGTTCGAAGAAGATTGATTTCACGATTTAGATTAATGATCAGCGTGTAATTTTTATACACAAGATACATTCTGCTCCGGAAGACGATGCAAGCATGGCGGTTGAATTTTATGGTTACAGTTTACCCATTACTTTTGTCAGGAAAATTGGCAATTAGATTTTGCTCTAAAACCTAATCAAATTTCTTGTATAATGGTGGAAACTGAAATTCCTATTTTGCTTTTTGTCCATTCTTCGGCCAAGTTTAATATTGGACTAGGGCCGGTTGACATCTATCGTGCGGCGACGACCCCTGCAACCATATGAATGCTCGCCACGAAGCTTAACGCAGTCTTGTGGTACCGTATCGCAATGGCACCAAACTCCTTGATTTTGGCAAAAACATTCGCCATCCAGTGTTGGTCGCGGTCAGTGTCTCGGTCAAAGTTGCGCGGAATGCTTCGGTCTGTCTTCGGAGAAATTACCGCTTCCACTCCGCGTTCAGCGAACGTATCAAGCAAAGCGTCCGAGTCAAAGGCTTCGTCATTAATCAACCTCTCACATGAAAGGTTACGGAGAAGCTCGGGTATTACTGTGAGATCGTAGCTTTGGCTCGGTGGAACAACAAAACGGATCAGTTCCCCAACCGTATCGGTCAACGCCACGATCTGGCGCGTCAAACCACCCTTTGAAAGGCCGATAGCTTCGTGAGATCACCTTTTTCGAACCCAAAAGCCTTTGCGGGGGCTTGCACGATGGTCTTATTGACCGATACACCGGAATCATCCGATAAGATGCTGAACATACGGTCAAAAAGATCCTTCTGCACCTACCGGCGAAACTGCCAGAGTACGGCCTCAAGAAACAACCGATTGTCAGCCGTCCTCTCGGGGTTCATCGTCCTCCTCTATCTTTACATCAAGATAGGCTGGAATATCCTCCTCACTTTTCAAATAGTCTGGTGTTGCCATAACGTGCAAAGTTTACGTTCGTCGTCAATATCAGTCCTCCCATTTTCCAACTAACATCTTGGTTTGACTTGATATTCCGATCTTAGGGCGATTTATCTCTGTCACAAAGCAGAATGTCATGCTTCTGACCTCTGTGCAAGTAATATATTCTATAACAAGGTTCAAAGTTAATCCGCATTTCGAATACTCCATGACCAACAGAAACGGTATTCTCAGAGATTTCCTGAAGAGAGACGATCAAGTCGTATGACAATCTTGGTCATTTTGCCCAATGATTCGGCAAGTCAGACATTCACTTGTCCAAAATGTCCTCGGATGACTGCAATCATTTGATAACTATAGCTATCATAAGAGTCGGTGTTAAGTTATTACGTATTAACATTCGGTCAGTCCTCTTGTTTGGATAAATCGGCAATGTGTGGGTCGTGTGAAGCTGGTTTAGGAAGCCAAGCACTAGCCTCGTGGAAGGTCAAATTGGTTGGCGAATATTTTTGGAGGTATTATGTAAGAATAGTGTAAAATTGGACTCTAAAGAATTAATCTTTACTTCTTGTATCGGTAATTAGATTACTTATTAACTCCCTCTCGCGGGTTGGTTTTCGTATATTAATTTAATTGTAAAACTAAAAATTAGGAGCTCGGTAGGGGTCCTCTATCGAATATGGGGAAGGTGTATCGGAATCTACCGGCAGATCGAACCCACCTTGTTTGATAATATAGCTTTGAAAAGATGGAATCGGACAGGTTACAATACGATCATAAGTGTCCATTGATTGACTTTGCAATGCGCCACAATGGATCAATTCGGTTACGTAAGAGACAGAATCCTTTGTCTTGGGAATTCTCCATCCGGGTTCATTGTTTTCTTCGGAAAATTTTTCTACGAGACCAACAATCTCATCCTTTTTAAAAAACAATCCCATCTGTTCTCTTTTTGCGATCTCCAGCATCACGCGACCAGCGAGCTTCGAGGATTCGTCTATTACGTCACTATACTGGCTATCGTAATACCCTCGTCGAAGTGTATCTGCCTTTGATTGTATAGCATTCCAATTAGGGATACGATCCGCAAATCCATCGACACCATCCATAAGAACGGCTTCGGCGAGCGCACGCTGCGCCCAGTGAACATGACGTGGCCAACCGTCGGTGTTTGCCATTAACAAATCCATTTTTTCCTGGCAGGATCCAATCTCAATTCCAAAATGTACGCACCATTTTTCCGTCAGTTCCGTCAATTCTACAGAATTAAAACATCCGAGAGAATGTGCTTTTACACCATGGGTTAATCCCATGGACCGAATCACAGAATGCGTGTCTCCAAGTCCCGCCACAACAAGTGTTAAAGGCAACTTCGTACGGGCTTCATGCAACGCCATGAGAAAGCCTGATTGTTGCGTTCCCTTCTTTTTTGGAAAGTTTTGTGCCTCATCAATTGCCACAATCACCGGCGTGTCCCATTCCTCAGCTGGAAATGCCTTATGTAATGACATCACATTCTGAATATCATGGGTTTTGAAAAGACCTTGTAACTCCTTCAGGCTTATACTGATCTGTCCTATCACATCCAAAAGCGCAAGGCTGCCAACCGACTTGGTGGTTTGCAGTGCTAGACGTTTCAATTTACTTCTGTCAGTATACCCGAGCGTAGCGATTGCCATGAGGACATCTGAAAACAACTCCTCTAACTCGACACTAGAGACATATAGAGCCTTTGGAGCCTTATCATTGGCATTTTGCGCTTCAAGATGATGCAACACTGAACTTTTGCCCGCACCTGGCGCACCCTGAATCACGGTTGTGTTGCCCGGAATCCCAATACCTTCTTCGCCCGTTGTATTTGCAATTTCGAAAATACTATTCAGTATAGACTTGCGGCCTACGAATACAGGCGGAGGGGACTTCTCTCTCATTTTTACGAAGCGGTGTAACTCCTCGCGTTTGAACCCAGACATCCTGCTTCCCTTTCATCAGGATAAAACAGATACGTTTATACCTAAACCCATGCCCTTACGCAAGATTCAGACATGATCCATTTCAGTTGGATAATACGATTGCCCGTGTGCCCTATCACACCAATCTTGAAATGTCTATTTTCAGGAACGACGCTTTATTATATTCACGTTGGGAATTTTGATCCGAAAAAGTTCGGAATTAACTACCGACGCAACCTTCAGTCCTTGTCCAGATGAAATGGCAAAGTGTGGGTCGTATGAAGCTAATAAATCATAAAGATTGATCTAGGGTGGCAATGGCATTAAGTTACGAATTTTATTCATTAAGTTAAGCGCGGACAGTTTTTCGTCCCCACAAAGGCCATTTTGACATTGAACGGGCTTTTACTGTCTGTTGTTTATTGCAGCTTTTGCTTTTCTTTGATTGTGCTTGTATTGGAACGTCCCGATGAACTGATAGGAACTCCGGTCGTCACTAAGGTGGGCTCTTTCGCATTGAGCATAACGCATGATACTATCAACCGGTGTTGTTAACCTATTGGCGACACTGCTCACATATCGCATCATTATGTTAAAGTGCTGACCCCTACAAGTGAGGGTTTTTTTGACATTGGGTCGGTGGAGACCTTCCATTGACTATTAAACAGGTCAGTGATTTCGGCATCATTGTCATGAGTCATGAAGCGGGGTGCTGTTACACGCACAAGGGGGCATTGAGTCCCTGCAAAATGCTGTGCTCATTTTGACGGATAAAGTCAGCAATGGAAAATCGATTGGCTTTGAGAAGTGTTGTTCTGAGTGCAAATATTCTTTGTTCTGCGATGTATCATACGAGACGCATGTTGAGCCGTTGAAACATCACTTTGCATATTTCAACAGTAGCGCAATGGTTTTGCGATCCAAGCGTTGATCCCAAAATGTTGTGCAGTTGAGGTTTTCGATACGCGAGTTCATTTCAGTCCTTTTGATAAAGACTTACTCAAAAAACCATATACATATCAAAAAGAGAGAGTGACTTCTTTTCGAAATTTTTTGGGATCACCCCCCCCCCTATATTTACGGCAGTTTTTCTAATCCTGAAAAGTCAAAAAAATTGCTAAACCTTAATCAATGCTATTCAATCATTTCGCTCACCATGATATGTTTTGAGAATATTTATTTGGTTTTATAAATGTTCTTGTTTGTTGCTTTTGAAACGTTAATGAACATACAATCGACCCGATGGTTCCTTAAAAGGTTGACCAACCACAAAGGATAGACTCATGACCCGCCAACGCCTGCCGATTGGTATCCAGGACTTCGATCGATTGCGGAACACTGGCAGCTATTACGTGGATAAGACCCCGTTGATCCAGGATATGATCGCGCGGGGCGATCACTGGTTTCTCTCCCGTTCCCGTCGGTTTGGCAAGAGCCTGCTGGTGGACACGGTCGGAGCGCTGTTTGCAGGACGGGAATCGCTATTCCGAGGACTGGACATTCACGATCACTGGGACTGGTCCATCACTCATCCGGTGCTACGGCTGAGCTTTGGTGGAAAATATAATGAGCCTGAAGAGATCGAAGGAGATATCATCGAACAACTGGAGAGCGTCGAACGCGCATACGACCTTGCGCCGGCTCTGACCTCCGGTACCGGTCCCCGGCGTCTGCGCAACCTTTTAGACCGTCTCCATCATCAGACAGGCCGGCGCGTTGTCGTTCTGGTCGATGAATATGACAAGCCGATTCTGGATGTTCTTGAATATCCGGAACAAGCGCGTGCCAATCGGGAGTATCTGCGGGGGTTCTATGGCATCATCAAAGATAGTGCGGCGCATGTCCGCTTTGTGTTTGTGACGGGTGTGAGCATGTTCTCCAAGGTCAGCCTGTTCTCGGGCTTGAACAATCTCAAGGATATCAGTCTTGATCCGCGCTATGCCACAATCTGCGGGTATACTGACACCGATATCGATACGGTGTTCGCTCCAGAACTGGAAGGGTTGGACCGTGAGGCCATCCGCACCTGGTACAATGGCTATAACTGGCGTGGCACCGAGCGAGTTTATAATCCGTTTGATGTACTTCTGTTGTTCGATGAACGGGAGTTCAAACCGCACTGGTTCGAGACAGGGTCCCCGAACTTTCTCTTTGAGACCCTCAAGAAAATATCCGTCAGTTTGAAGGAACTAGAGAACCGGACGGTCGACCGATCCTTGATTTCGAAATTTGATGTGGAAGACATCAGTCCCGAGGCTCTTCTATTCCAGACCGGCTATCTGACCATTACAGACGAGAAACAAGAGGGGCACAGGACAGTTTACCGATTGGATTATCCTAATCAGGAAGTACAGCTGAGTTTGAATGATGAGTTACTGGCTTATCTGAATCCGACAAATCGCGTGCCCTCGGAGGAGGGGGAGACATTACGCACTCTGCTTGAGGAGAATGACTTTAGAGGGTTTGCGGAGACCCTTAAGGCTTATCTTGCGAGTATTCCGTATCAATGGCACAACAGTGATCAGGCGCACTATGAAGCCTGGTACGCGAGTTTGTTGCATATGGGGTTTCGGGCGATTGGTGTGGATGTTCGAGCGGCGGAATTCTCAAGCCATGGTCGTGCCGACATGGTGGTCTTGACGGGTGGGCAGGTGTTTATCTTTGAGTTCAAGATGGTGGCAACTGCGGGGGAGAACGAAGCGGCGTTAGAGACGGCACTCGCCCAGATTCGGAACAAGGGCTATGCTGAGAAATATCGCGACCGGCAGGAACCCATTCATCTGATTGCCATCGCTTGTGGACGTGACACCCGCAATCTGTTGGACATCCGGGTCGAGCCAGTGTCTTTTTGTAACGAGTTGATCTGACCCTCTTTTCAGGATCTACGGTAAATCAGTGTCGCCGACCTTGCTGGTGCGGATAGTCACCATTGTGACAGGATTCTCACAACAGGGCCTTGAGAGGCCTTCTTGCCCCGTTGGGCGCACGATTGACTGTCCTGAGAGGTGGTTTAGTGCCTTTTGGTCATTTTGGGGCGTGGGCGGACTTTGCAGGCATCAGGATGATCTTTGGGGGCTTTGAAAGATAATTTCTGCTGACTTTTGCAAGTGGCTCTATTGTTTGGTAAATGTTTATTCAAGCGGTGATGGCTGGTTATTGGCAGTAGTCAAAATTGCGGATATTGGTCAAAAAGCCGCTTTCAAAAATAGAAGGGACATCGTCAACACCTTTTAACGAAGCACTTGTGCGTGTTGGCTTGTGTGAAGGGGGGTGCGCTTGGGCGACGTGATGCCGTTGGCCTGCATATTGCGGAGGGCGTCCTTTGGCGGCATGAGGTTCAGGTGGACATCATCCTGGTCTCCCTCGCGGAAGGCGGTGACAGAACTCTGGGGGATGCGGAACACCGGATGGATGTTGCGCTGGTGCAGGACGGTCAGGAGTGTAGAGGAGAAGGAACCGCGATCAAAGACCACGACATCGCCGGGTGAGAGGGCGTGGAGATGCTGCTGAGCTGCGGTACGTTCATTGAAGTTGGCGGTCAAGACGACGTCAAAGAGCATGTGATTGGTGAGCCGATTAAGACAGGATCATACCCCTTGTGGATAAGAGGCGTTTTCGTTCGGGATCGGTGTGCCTTGATCCAACAGCGTGCGGGGGAGGTTCAGCTTGCTGTCACCCGTGGCAAAGGCGCGGTGTCCGTGCCAGGTGGGATGATGGATATCATGGGCGCGGATGTCACGATGAAAGTCACGGAAGATATCTTCATGCGCCCGCGCGCGGGCTTTGACGATGGCGGAGGCGGTCAGGGCACGCTGAGACGCTGGCATGGCTCCCTTAAGCATCAGCCACTACGGTTGTATCGCCATGACGTCCGCCGGAGAGGACGAGACGGAAGGTAAAGAGCATGACGATCAAGGTGGTGATGGGCCATCCGTGTGGCGGCATTGATCATGCGGGACCATAGGGCGGTAAAGGGAGGATCTTCCCGTAGCTCTGTTCGTTTTGCTTGTTGACGGTTGCGCTTTGAGAGGGGCTTTTTCTCCCCTTTTGAGAAAGGTCCGGAAGTTCGGGTCAAACGGTTTAACAGTGATGTCTTTTGCTGGTTTGGTCTTTCCCTGTCCGGATGTTACTCGATGCGCTGCCCATTGGCGGCTTTGTCACAGGCACCGTCAAACTGTGTAGGGTCGACGAAGGTCTCGCACAGGTCGGGGAGTTCCCGATGGGCCATACAGAGCACCTTGGACGCCAGATGGGTGACCTGCACTCACGGCAGGATCAAAAAGCGGCTGTTGGATAGGGTGAGAGGCAAGTGCCGCTCCCGTTCGGTTCCATCCCATCCAGTCATCGCGCGCAGGTCAGACCCGCGCTGCGGATTGAAACAGCAAAACCGCGAGGGTACAATCGTTGCTGTCGCAAACGAACCACCGAAAGGATGAACATACGAGGACGCGGCGCTCGCAAAGTGAGAATGCCTTGCGCTTTTCAATGTTTGAGGAACCGTCAGCCTGCGGCCAGCCGATACGCTCTTTTCAGGGTCGTCCCGTTCAGATGCGCGCAAATCGTCAGAGCTCACGCGCGATGGCTGTTGTCCAAGAACAGGGCGACGGTCCCAGACATCCGCGATCTGCTGTCGCGTGAAGCGGCGGCCGAGAGGAAGGTTGTGGACGTGCGGGCCATCATTTGAGGACTCATGGGTCTCCCCTCCGTAAAAGGGTTGACGGTGGAGCCTATATGACATGAGCATATGATGATGTTCACTACTTTTTAAAAAAAATAATCGGCCATAAAATCATGCCGTGAGGCATAAAAAAACCACGCCAATATGTCATAAACCTAATGAAATGCTACTGGGGCCTCATTCCCTTTAACATCTGTTCCAGAGATGTGATGTATATGAAGATAAGGGCATATCGTGGTTTTCTCTTTATGTTATTTCTTTTTTCATAGATGAGGAAATGCGACATGTTCCTTCTGTTTTTCAACAAAATTCCTGAAAGCGGGAGAATCTCGCTTAAATGTCGAGTTTTGCAAATACCTCTGATCTTAATTTATTTTATTTCGTTTCCAAAAAGAGAGTTGACAACTAGCTTTAGCAATTCTATATGCAAAGCAATCTGGTAATAGAGTTTAGTTTCTTCGCCAGTTTCAGTTTTTAAAGTGGTCACGATCTGGTCCCATTTAGTCCCGATCCTCTGATATGCTAGCCGCATCATTCCTTATGGTTTAAGGATGAAGCGGTTTTTTGTAGTTTGCACATAGTGTGATGTGCTATTCTTCGCAGGTTAAAACCTGCAAAATGAGAGATGGAATCAAGGCCCAATGCCAACAATCCAACAGCTGATACGGAAGCCAAGGCAGCCGAAGGTAAAACGTTCAAAATCAATGCATCTTGAACAATGCCCTCAAAAACGGGGAGTTTGTACGCGGGTTTATACCACAACCCCTAAGAAGCCTAACTCAGCAATGCGTAAGGTTGCAAAGGTTCGGCTCACAAATGGATTTGAAGTTATTTCATATATTCCTGGAGAAAGCCATAACCTTCAAGAGCATTCCGTTGTGCTCATCCGCGGCGGTCGTGTTAAAGATCTGCCGGGTGTAAGATACCATATTTTGCGTGGTGTTTTGGACACCCAAGGCGTCAAAGATCGAAAACAACGCCGATCGAAATACGGCGCAAAGCGTCCAAAATAAAAGGATAAAAAAATGTCGCGTCGTCATGCAGCTGAAAAACGTGAAATCTTTCCCGATGCCAAATATGGCGATAAGGTATTGACTAAATTCATGAATAATTTGATGTTGGATGGCAAGAAATCAATCGCTGAAAGAATCGTCTACGGCGCTTTAAATCGCGTTGAAGCAAAAATAAAGCGTACACCGGTTGAAGTGTTTCATGAAGCGTTAGAAAATATCAAACCGACTGTTGAAGTGCGATCTCGTCGTGTGGGAGGGGCAACTTACCAAGTGCCAATTGAAGTGCGTCCAGAAAGGCGCGATGCACTTGCGATCCGCTGGCTGATTACCGCTTCAAGAAATAGAAATGAGCATACAATGGAGGAGCGTCTTGCTGGCGAACTCTTAGATGCTGTGCAGTCGCGTGGTGCCGCCGTCAAAAAACGTGAAGACACCCATAAAATGGCCGAAGCCAATAAAGCCTTCAGTCATTATCGTTGGTAAGTTAATTTTATCGCTGGGAGCCACCAAGATGTCGCGTGAATATCCGCTAGACAGATACCGTAATTTCGGAATTATGGCCCATATTGATGCAGGAAAGACAACTTGCACGGAACGAATTCTTTATTATACCGGTAAGTCTCATAATATCGGTGAAGTTCACGATGGCGCTGCTACTATGGACTGGATGGAACAAGAGCAAGAACGAGGCATCACAATTACGTCTGCTGCCACGACAACTTTTTGGGAGAGGACCGAAGACGGTCGAACCGCTGATACCCCAAAACATCGGCTGAACATTATCGATACACCGGGTCACGTTGATTTCACGATTGAAGTCGAGCGCTCTTTAGCCGTACTTGATGGTGCAGTTTGCGTGTTAGATGCGAATGCTGGCGTTGAACCGCAAACTGAAACTGTCTGGCGACAGGCTGATCGTTATAAAGTACCAAGAATAGTCTTTGTGAATAAAATGGACAAAATTGGTGCAGATTTTTTCCAATGTGTACGCATGATTGAAGAACGAACAGGTGCACGAGCGGTCCCAATTGCTTTACCAATTGGTGCCGAAAACGAACTTGAAGGTTTGGTTGATCTAATTACGATGAAGGAATGGCTCTGGAAGGGCGATGACTTAGGAGCAACATGGCAACAAGTTGATTTGCGCGAAAGCCTCAAAGGATTGGTTGAGGAGTGGCGCGGTAAAATGATTGAAGCGGCAGTTGAGGAAGATGACGACGCGATGATCCTTTATCTTGATGGCGAAGAGCCGGATATGGCAACATTGCGAAAATTGATTCGAAAAGGCACTTTAGCACTGAATTTCGTACCAGTGCTAGGCGGGTCAGCATTTAAAAACAAGGGCGTCCAACCGCTATTGAACTCAGTCATTGACTACTTACCTAGTCCGCTTGATGTGGTCGACTACATGGGCTTTCGCCCTGGTGATAAGACTGAAGAAAGAAATATCGCACGGCGTGCAGACGATAATTTGCCGTTTGCTGGGCTTGCATTTAAAATTATGAATGATCCTTTCGTAGGTTCTTTAACCTTTACACGAATTTATTCTGGAACGATGAGCAAGGGTAGCTCGGTATTTAATTCGACAAAAGAAAAGAAAGAGCGTATCGGACGGATGATGATGATGCACTCCAATAATCGAGAAGATATCGACGAGGCCTTCGCTGGCGATATAATTGCGTTGGCAGGTCTGAAAGATACAACAACAGGCGATACATTGTGCGAAGAAAAAAATCCCGTTGTCCTAGAGACAATGGCGTTCCCAGAGCCAGTGATTGAAATTGCAGTTGAGCCAAAAACAAAGGGTGACCAAGAAAAAATGTCGGCTGGTCTTGCTCGACTTGCAGCAGAAGATCCTTCCTTTCGGATAGAGACTGATCAAGAATCCGGTCAGACGATTATGAAAGGTATGGGTGAATTGCATTTGGATATTTTGGTTGATCGACTTAAACGTGAGTTTAAGGTTGAAGCCAATATTGGTGCACCACAAGTCGCTTATCGAGAAACAATTTCACATGAAGTAGAGCATGTTTACACGCACAAAAAACAATCGGGTGGTGCCGGACAATTTGCTGAAGTAAAAATGATTATTTCACCGGTTGATCCGGGCGAAGGCTATAGCTTTGAAAGTCGCATTGTGGGTGGTGCAATTCCTAAAGAATATATTCCAGGAGTGGAAAAAGGGATTCGCTCAGTAATGGACAGTGGGCCATTAGCCGGATTTCCAGTGATTGATTTCAAAGTGGCGTTGGTAGACGGAAAGTTTCACGACGTTGATTCAAGTGTTTTGGCGTTTGAAATTGCAGGACGTATGGGAATGCGCGAAGGGCTTAGAAAGGCCGGCGCTAAGTTATTGGAACCGATCATGAAGGTTGAGGTGATAACGCCGGAGGAATACACTGGTGGGATTATTGGTGACTTAACATCACGCAGAGGGCAAGTGACGGGCCAAGAACAGCGGGGAAATGCAATTGCGATTAATTCCATGGTTCCGCTCGCAAATATGTTCGGGTATATCAATACGTTGCGATCTATGTCATCAGGTCGAGCGCAGTTTACAATGCAATTTGATCACTATGACACGGTTCCGCAAAATATTTCAGAAGAAATCCAAGCAAAATTTGCGTAATTTGTACAGGCAATGATAAACATGCCGCTTTAGAGAAAAGGAGGCAAATATGGCAAAAGAAAAATTTGAACGCACAAAGCCGCATGTCAACATCGGTACGATTGGTCATGTGGATCACGGCAAAACAACATTAACAGCAGCCATCACAAAGTATTTTGGTGATTTTCAAGCATATGATACGATTGACGGGGCACCTGAAGAAAAAGCGCGCGGAATTACAATATCAACGGCGCATGTGGAGTATGAGACAGAAGCACGACATTATGCCCATGTGGATTGTCCCGGACATGCTGACTATGTTAAAAATATGATCACGGGTGCGGCGCAGATGGATGGCGCAATTCTAGTGGTGAATGCAGCAGATGGTCCTATGCCGCAGACACGCGAACATATTTTGTTGGCACGTCAGGTCGGTGTACCTGCCTTGGTGGTCTTTTTGAATAAAATTGATCAGGTCGATGACGAAGAACTTCTCGAACTCGTTGAGTTGGAAGTTCGTGAGTTGTTATCAAGTTATGAATTTCCTGGTGATGATATTCCAATTGTCTCAGGATCAGCTCTTGCTGCGATGGAAGGAAATAATCCAGAAATCGGTGAGGAAAAAATTCGCGAATTATTGGCGGCGGTTGATGAGTATATACCGACACCAGAGCGTGCTATAGATCAACCTTTTCTTATGCCGATTGAGGATGTTTTTTCGATTTCGGGTCGGGGAACTGTTGTGACCGGGCGTGTTGAGCGCGGTGTGATTAATGTCGGTGATGAGATTGAGATCGTTGGTATTCGCGAAACGTCAAAAACCACTTGTACCGGTGTTGAAATGTTCCGCAAACTTCTTGATCGTGGCGAAGCTGGTGATAATATAGGAGCGCTTTTGCGGGGCGTTGACCGTGATGGGGTCGAACGAGGCCAAGTCCTCTGTAAACCTAGTTCAGTCACGCCACATACTAAGTTTGAAGCGGAAGCCTATATTCTAACCAAAGACGAAGGTGGGCGTCATACTCCATTTTTTGCCAATTATCGCCCACAGTTTTATTTCCGAACCACTGACGTTACCGGTACCGTAACGCTAGGCCAAAATACGGAGATGGTAATGCCGGGTGATAACGTTGGTTTCACAGTTGAGCTTATTGCGCCGATTGCGATGGAAGATGGGTTGAGATTTGCCATTCGCGAAGGCGGAAGAACGGTCGGTGCGGGCGTGGTTTCAAAAATTATTGATTAGATATTTAGGTCAAGAATATCGCACCAATAATGTTGTGGAATAACGGCTCAAACAAAAGACTAAGTTAAGGCAAATATCTTGATTTGGTTTGTTGAAAGGCGGCGTTACGTCGTCGCTTTTCTTCTCGGACTTTGTAGACTGAATAAAGGAAGAAAAGCATGGCAATTCAAGGCCAGAATATACGTATCCGATTGAAGGCGTTTGATTATCGTGTGCTCGATGTCAGCACTCAAGAGATTGTAACAACAGCCAAACGAACTGGTGCGCAGGTTCGTGGTCCGATACCATTACCAAATAAGATTGAAAAGTTCACTGTATTGAGGAGTCCGCATGTCGATAAAAAGTCACGCGATCAATTTGAGATCCGCACACATAAACGTCTATTGGACATTGTAGACCCCACGCCTCAAACTGTAGATGCCCTTATGAAGTTGGATCTTGCGGCAGGCGTGGATGTTGAGATTAAGGTATGAACACAAGATTTAGGGGGCTGTTGAGATGCTGCGCTCTGGCGTAATTGCGAAGAAAGTTGGCATGACGAGAGTGTTCATGGATGACGGACGTCAGGTTCCGGTGACTGTTCTTCAATTGGAAAATTTACAGGTTGTGGCGCAGCGTACCATAGAAAAGGACGGGTATTCAGCCGTACAGTTGGGTGCAGGATTTGCCAAAGTTAATCGGACTAATAATGCTTTACGGGGCCATTTTGCGCGTGCAAATATCGCCCCTAAACGAAAACTTGCTGAATTTCGTGTTGATCCGGCGAATCTCATTGGGATTGGAGAACAGATTACCGCTGACCATTATTTTGAAGGGCAATATGTTGATATTGCTGGAACATCAATTGGCAAAGGGTTTGCCGGCGGCATGAAACGGCATAATTTTAGTGGATTACGAGCGTCTCATGGTGTATCTATATCGCATCGTAGTCATGGCTCTACTGGGCAGTGCCAGAATCCAGGTCGTGTGTTCAAGGGAAAGAAAATGGCTGGGCATATGGGCTCTATTCGAGTGACCACGCAAAATCTAGAAGTGATTAAGACAGACGTTGATCGTGGAATCATTATGGTTAAAGGCGCCGTTCCTGGTTCAAAGGGCGGATGGGTGACAATAAAGGATGCTGTAAAGAAACCATTTCCAGAGAACGCAGTGTTGCCAGCAGCACTTAAGACAAGACCAACCGATGATAAAACGACCTCCGCCGATGTCGAACAAGTAGTAAATAATGAAACTCAAGCAGAAATAGTTGTTGATGCATCACAAGAAAAGACCGAAGCTGACGCAAATAGCGCTACGGAAAATCATTCTATTGATCATGATAATCATAGTGAAAAAGGTCGTGCGTTATGAAACTTGATGTAATTCAATTAGACGGTACGATTGTGGAATCAATTGAATTGCTTGACGATCTATTTGGTTTAGAGCCTCGAATCGATATTCTTCATCGTATGGTAAGATGGCAGAGAAATCGCGCGCAATCTGGCACACATAAAGTAAAAACTCGATCAGAAACAAGTTACTCTAAGAAAAAAATCTATCGACAAAAAGGAACAGGCGGTGCACGTCATGGTGATCGAAACGCCCCGATTTTTCGCAAAGGCGGCGTTTATAAAGGTCCAAAACCACGAAGTCATGCACATGGGTTGCCCAAAAAGTTCCGTAAACTTGGTCTTAAGCATGCTTTATCGGTGAAAGCAAAGGCTGGTGAACTCGTTGTGATTGATTCAGCAGAGGCTGACGGCAAGACCGGTCCGCTTGCAAACAAAGTCAAGAAACTAGGCTGGCAAAGAGTACTTGTCATTGATGGCTTGAAAGTCCACGAAGGATTTGCCAAGGCTGCTCGAAATATCAGTGATTTGGATATTTTGCCGTCAATGGGCGCAAATGTCTATGATATTCTCAAACATGACACACTTGTGATTACGAAAGCAGGTATTGAAGGTTTGGAGGCTCGGCTCAAATGACAATTAAACTAGAACATTATGATGTTATTCGTAAACCGATCATTACCGAAAAGTCAACATCACAGTCAGTTAATAATGCTGTTGTGTTTGAAGTAGCGATGAAGGCATCAAAGCCTGAAATCAAGGAAGCAATAGAAGCATTATTTTCTGTCAAAGTTAAGGCGGTTAATACATTGATAACAAAGGGTAAAATAAAGCGGTTTGGTCGAAGATTAGGTAAACGACGCGACATTAAGAAAGCATATGTTACGTTAATGGATGGAAATATTATTGATGTCGGAACAGGTCTTTAATGTTTAGTAAGGTGAATTGGAAAAGCAAGACGTATGGGTTCGCTAATATTGATCATTAGGCAAATTATTGGTCAGGATGCTTGACCTTCGATGAGGAATTATTTAATCAATGCGGTTTGATGCAGTAAAGTTGTTCAGATCGCAAAACGGAAGTGAGTAAAGGTTTTGTCCAAACTCCTTCAAGGATTTAACTGTGGGTGGTAACGCCCAGTTTGAATGAACGGAAGACAGAGAGTATGGCATTAAAGTCGTACAAACCTACGACACCGGGCCAACGAGGGTTGGTTCTGATTGATCGTTCAACGCTTTGGGACGGGCGCCCGGTTAAAGCCTTGACAGAAGGCTTGTCGAAATCAGGTGGTCGAAATAACCTTGGCAGAATCACATCACGTCGTCGTGGCGGCGGTGCAAAGCGGTTATATCGGTCTATTGATTTTAAGCGAACAAAGTCAGACATCCCCGGGACTGTTCAGCGTATTGAATATGATCCTAATCGAACAGCGTTTATCGCACTTATTGAATATAAAGATGGCGAACTTACCTACATTTTGGCGCCGCAGCGGCTGGCAGTTGGAGATCAGATAATTTCTGCAGGTAAAGCGGACATTAAGCCCGGTAATGCAATGCCATTTACCGGAATGCCGATCGGAACGATTGTTCATAATGTTGAAATGAAGCCAGGAAAAGGCGGCCAGATTGCCCGCGCAGCTGGCACATATGCACAGTTTATCGGACGTGATGACAGAGGTTATGCTCAAATTAAACTCAGTTCAGGTGAGTCGCGTCGCGTTCGGCAGGAATGTATGGCAACTGTCGGTGCTGTCTCTAACCCTGATAATTCAAATCAGAATTTTGGTAAAGCTGGACGTGCGCGTCATAAAGGAATACGACCAAGCGTTCGTGGCGTGGTGATGAACCCGGTGGATCATCCTCATGGGGGCGGTGAAGGTCGAACATCTGGTGGTCGACATCCTGTCTCTCCATGGGGGCAGCCGACAAAAGGTAAGAAAACACGAAAAAAAAATAAAGCGTCCTCGAAGTACATTATTCGTTCTCGGCACGCAAAAAAGAAAAGGCGCTAAGTGATGTCTCGCTCTGTTTGGAAAGGCCCTTTTTTCGACAGTTATGTATTGAAAAAAGCAGAAGCCGCTCGTGCTTCGGGCCGTAATGATGTGATAAAGATTTGGTCACGTAGATCGACTATTTTGCCGCAGTTTGTCGGTTTGACCTTTGGCGTTTATAATGGTCGAAAGCATATTCCCGTATTAGTGACTGAAGAAATGATTGGGCAGAAGTTTGGTGAATATTCACCTACGCGAACTTATTATGGTCATGCTGCTGATAAAAAAGCAAAGCGGAAGTAAATTATGGGCCAACGAAAATCACCGCGACGCTTGGCGGATAATGAGGCAATGGCAAAAACCCGAATGCTTCGCATATCACCGCAAAAGTTAAATTTGCTCGCAGCAAGCATTCGTGGAAAGGCCGTGGCGCGGGCTTTGATTGATCTTAGCTTTCAGCGAAAGCGCATTTCACAAGATGTCATCAAATGTTTGCAATCAGCTATTGCCAATGCAGAAAACAACCATGCTCTTGACGTGGATTCGTTAGTTGTTGCGGAAGCATTTGTTGGAAAATCACTTACAATGAAGCGTATTCGTCCTCGTGCTAGGGGGCGTATGGCGATGATAAGAAAACCATTTTCGCAGTTAACTATCAAAGTACGGCAGATTGAGGACGAAGAATAATGGGACAAAAGGTTAACCCAATTGGTATGCGTTTGCAGGTCAATCGCACTTGGGATAGTCGTTGGTATGCCGATACCAAAGATTATGGTGTTTTGCTGCTTGAAGATATCAAAATCAGAGACTTTATCAAGAAAGAGTGCCGCCAAGCAGGAGTCGCACGTACAATTATCGAACGTCCGCACAAGAAATGTCGCGTGACAATTCATACAGCACGTCCAGGAGTGATTATTGGAAAAAAAGGTGCTGATATTGAGTTTATGCGTAAGAAAATTGCTGAAATGACGGATTCTGAACTTCATCTAAATATCGTTGAAGTTCGAAAGCCTGAATTAGATGCCCAACTTGTAAGTGACAGTATCGCACAACAACTGGAGCGCCGAGTTTCATTTAGGCGAGCAATGAAGCGAGGGGTTCAAAACGCCATGCGGCTAGGTGCTTTGGGTATTCGCGTGAATGTGGCTGGTCGTTTGGGGGGTGTTGAGATTGCACGAACGGAGTGGTATCGCGAAGGGCGGGTTCCTTTGCATACACTGCGCGCTGATATTGACTATGCAACTGCTGAAGCAGCGACACCCTATGGTCAGATTGGTGTTAAAGTCTGGATTTTTAAGGGCGAGATTATGGAGCATGATCCGTCAGCGCGTGACCGAAAAGTACAACAGCTTCAGGATGGTCCGCTTCCGCGCGGTGCTGGAACACGTCGCTAAGGAGTTTTGCTATGCTTCAACCAAAGAAGACGAAATTCCGTAAGCAACATAAGGGTCGAATCAAAGGATTGGCCAAAGGTGGCTTTGCCCTCAATTTTGGTTCCTATGGGTTGAAAGCAACAACTCCTGACAGGATTACAGCACGGCAGATTGAGGCTGCGCGTCGTGCGATGACCCGTCGTATGAAGCGACAAGGTCGTGTATGGATCCGTATATTTCCAGACACACCGGTATCTTCAAAACCGACTGAGGTTCGAATGGGAAAGGGAAAAGGTTCAGTTGACTTTTGGGCTTGCCGGGTTAAACCAGGGCGCGTGATGTTTGAAATTGATGGCGTTACTGATGATGTTGCGAGAGAGGCATTACGGTTGGCGGCTATGAAATTGCCCATCAAGTCTCGTATTGTTGTTCGCGAAGATTGGTAACGGATTTTAACCTGTTTCCTGCTCAATGACTTTACATTTCTTGATTAATAACGGGTAGCCGTCAAAATATAAGCTCAGTATATGTGCTGAAAATAGCTGTATGATAATCGCAAATATTCGTTTTGCGTATAACTTTGAAACTAAATAGTCTTTTGGAATTCATCCAGTGACGTTGTTTGTTGTACAAGAAATGAAATTAAACCCCTCTTTGTTCTAAACTAAGAACAATGAAAGGAATAAGACTCGTTCAATCTGTTGTAAATTTATTGGAAAAAAGTGAACTCAGAAGAAAAAAGGGTTGCGACCCGAATTGATTTAATTTAGGTAGAGTTTTTTTATTTCTAATGAAACTTTTGGTAACCCATCTGGCGACGGTCAGTGATGTATAGAGGATAGTCAGCGATGAATGCTGCGGAATTGCGTGAGAAAACACCTGATCAACTCCATGATGAGTTACTGAAACTTAAAAAAGAAGCGTTTAATCTTCGTTTTCGTCGCGCTAACGATGATTTACAATCAACGGCTGAGATGCGGTTAGTACGCCGCAATGCCGCACGGGTAAAAACTGTTTTGAGAGAAAAAGCTGCTCAATCTAACATTGAAGGGGATTCTTGAATGCCAAGACGCATACTGCAGGGCATTGTAACCTCTGATGCCAATATACAAACCGTTACAGTACTTGTGGAAAGACGCTTTACGCATCCAGTATTGAAAAAAACAATACGTAAGTCAAAAAAGTATCGCGCCCACGATGAGAATAATACTTTTAAAATTGGAGATCCGGTGCGAATCCAAGAATGTGCGCCAAAATCGAAAACAAAACGCTGGGAGGTGGTTGTAGCGTAACGCTTTGAACTATCCTTTTCGCTTTGAACGAAACCCTTAGGCGATAGCTTTTAGCAGTCCTAATAGGTCGGGAGACACCCATGATCCAAATGCAGACTAACCTTGATGTTGCGGATAACTCCGGTGCGCGACGTGTTCAATGCATTAAAGTCTTGGGAGGATCCAAGCGAAAATATGCATCGGTCGGAGATATTATTGTAGTTGCAGTGAAAGAGGCCATACCACGTGGTCGTGTCAAAAAAGGGGATGTTCGTCGCGCTGTCGTTGTGCGCACTGCAAAAGAGGTACGGCGGGATGATGGTAGCGCTATCCGCTTTGACCGAAATGCCGCTGTTATTTTGAATAATAACAATGAACCTATCGGTACCCGTATCTTTGGCCCTGTTGTGCGAGAGTTACGTGGTAAGAATTTCATGAAAATTATTTCGTTAGCGCCAGAGGTGCTTTAGATGGCTGCAAAACTAAAAACTGGTGATAAAGTCATTGTTTTGGCTGGAAAGTATAAAGGCAAGACGGGTCAAATCCTTCAAGTCTTTCCTGCAAAAAGGAAAGCAATTGTCGAGAATGTAAATGTTGCTGTGCGACATACGAAGCAATCTCAAAATAACCCTGGAGGACTTGTTGAAAAACAAATGCCGATTGATCTGTCAAATATCGCTCTTTTGGATTCCAATAACGCGGCGACTCGCGTTGGATTTCGTTTTAACGATAATGAGAAAAAAGTTCGCTATGCAAAAACAACAGGAGACGAGATTTAATGCTTGATTCTGTATCATATCTACCGCGTCTCAAAGTACACTACAAATCGCAAATCTGCCCTAGCCTTAAAGAGCAGTTCGGATATAAAAATATAATGCAAGTGCCATCTTTAGCTAAAATTTCTGTCAATATTGGGTGCGGTTCTGAGGCGGTGAAAGACAGCAAGAAAGCGAAGTCAGCACAGGATGACTTGACAGTGATTGCGGGGCAAAAAGCTGTCTTAACGCGTGCACAAAAATCAATAGCCGGATTTCGCGTGCGCGAGAATATGCCACTTGGTGCAAAAGTCACGTTGCGTGGAAACAAAATGTATGAATTTCTGGATCGCCTGATCACCATCGCATTACCGCGTGTCAGGGACTTTCGTGGGTTGTCAGATGAGAGTTTTGATGGTCGTGGGAATTATTCGATGGGCATGAAAGAACATATTGTTTTTCCAGAAATTGATTTTGATAAAATCGATGAAGTTTGGGGACTTGATATTTCAATTGTCACGACAGCAGATACCGATGCTGAGGCGAGAGCACTCTTGTTGGCTTTTAATATGCCGTTTAATAGTTAAGTTTAAGTTTACGAGGACAAGACAATGGCAAAAAAATCAATGGTTGAGCGTGAGAAAAAGCGTCACCGGTTTGTCGAAAAATATGCCAAGAAACGAGCGGAACTCAAAGCGTTGGCAAATGATAAGTCGTTACCAATGGAAGAGCGTGTAAAGGCAAGTTTGAGACTTGCGAGACTGCCACGTGATAGTTCAGCGACACGATTGCATAATAGATGTCAACTCACCGGTCGGTCGCATGGTTACTATCGTAAATTGAAAATTAGCCGTATCGCTTTACGCGAACTCGGTTCTGCCGGGCAAGTGCCCGGCATGGTGAAATCTAGTTGGTGAGGAGTTATTTGGGAATGAATGATCCGATCGGTGACATGCTCACGCGTATTCGAAATAGCCAAATGCGCGGTAAGTCGGTAGTTACTTCACCGTCCTCGAAGTTGCGTAAACGCGTACTGGAAGTTATGAAAAGCGAGGGGTATATTGGAGGTTTTCAAGATATTGTTGATGATCGTGGACATCCAGCAATTGAAATCAGCTTGAAGTATTCTGAAGGTGCGCCAGTCATCCGTGAATTAAAACGAATTTCCAAACCCGGCCGCCGTGTTTACATGGGCGTTGATGCTCTTCCGTCTGTTCGACAAGGTCTTGGCGTTTCTATTGTATCGACATCTAAAGGCGTGATGTCAGATTCGAAGGCACGTGAAGCAAATGTTGGCGGCGAAGTCTTGTGCACAGTCTTCTAAGAGGGATGACGGATGTCGCGTATAGGTAAGAAACCAGTCAACCTGCCTGATGGAGTGACGGCGAAAATTACAGGCCAGACAATTGAAGTACATGGCCCAAAAGGAACACGTAGTTTTATGGCAACCCACGATGTGTCAATGTCGATAAATGACAATTGTATTGAAGTTAGTGCAAGAGGTCAATCTAAACGGGCACGTCAACAATGGGGAATGTCACGCACGCAGGTTCAGAATTGTGTGATTGGTGTTTCCGAGGGTTTTAAAAAGGAACTAGAAATTTCTGGAGTTGGATATCGGGCACAAATGCAGGGTAATTTATTGAAGCTTAATCTGGGCTACTCTCACGAAGTCGAGTTTGCGCCACCAGAGGATGTAAAAGTGACCGCACCGAAGCAAACAGAAATCATTATTGAAGGTATTGATCAACAAAAGGTCGGTGAAGTGGCAGCAAATATCAGAAATTGGCGTCCACCGGAGCCTTACAAGGGAAAAGGTATTCGCTATAAGGATGAATATATTTTCCGTAAGGAAGGTAAAAAGAAGTAAAGGTGTTTGGCATGGTAAACCGGAAGAGAGCGTTGTTTTTAAAGCGAAAGATGCGTGTTCGTAATAGATTACGTAAAGTGAATTCGGGGCGGATGCGATTGAGTGTGCATCGCTCAAATAAGAATATCTCCGCACAAATTATTGATGATCAACGAGGTATCACATTGGCATCGGCATCTACGCTTGAGAAAGATCTGGGAATGCTCGGCAAAAATAATATTGAAGTAGCGAAAAATATTGGGGCGGCACTAGCCAAGCGTGCAAAAAAAGCAGGGATTGAAGAAGCATATTTTGATCGTGGAGGATTTCTTTTCCATGGTAAAGTTAAAGCACTCGCGGATGCTGCTCGCGAAGGTGGTATTCGAATATAGCAGGCTTTGGATTGAGCAAAGGGTACACAATCCAAAAAAGCAGCGAGCATCAAGGTTCAATTACGGTTTAAGGAAAGTATAGGTGATTTCAAATCGCCTTGATCATTTAACGACTGATATTTGTTTACAATGATAGAAAAAAACGGCGCACAGACGTCATAAAATAAAGGGGACTGTCATTATGGCAGAACGTGAAAAACGTCGTTCCGCACGAGACCGCGATGACTCTTCAGAATTTGGTGATCGCCTAGTTGCGATTAATCGCGTATCAAAAACTGTTAAGGGTGGAAAACGCTTTGGGTTTGCTGCTCTGGTTGTCGTGGGTGATCAGCGTGGTCGTGTTGGATTTGGAAAAGGTAAAGCTAAGGAAGTACCAGAGGCTATTCGAAAAGCGACCGAAAATGCGAAACGGCGTGTCATGAGAGTGCCATTACGTGAAGGGAGAACATTGCATCACGATATCGAAGGTCGGCATGGCGCTGGCAAGGTGGTAATGCGCACTGCCTCGGAAGGAACGGGAATCATCGCTGGCGGGCCAATGCGAGCTGTTTTTGAGGTGCTTGGAATAAAAGATGTTGTGGCAAAGTCACTTGGGTCACAAAATCCATATAATATGATTCGTGCAACAGTAGAGGGACTCAAAAAACAACAGTCGCCTCGATTAGTGGCATTGCGGCGAGGTAAAGCCGTATCTTCCATTCATCGGAAGCGAAATCTGGGAGTGCAGGAAACTCTTGAGAAAAAGTTGCAAAAAGGGCCGTCGATACCGGGTAAAGATTCTGATCTTATTGCAGACGAAAATGCTTTTGAAATCAATAACGAAATTCAAAGTGAAGAGATAAAATCAGAAACTATGAATCGCGATATTGAAACACAAACGCATGCTGAGGTAACGGAGGTCAATGATAAATCTGTTCGTATGACAGAAGACTTTGCTAAATCTGATAGTACAGATAGTATTATTGATACGGATGAAGCAGTGGATGGTATTCATGATAAAAAAGAATCTATGAAGGATTAAGTGGGGTTGGCTATGGCAAAAACCATTATTGTCAAACAAGTTGGTTCGCCAATACGTCGGCCGGCTCGACAGCGTCGCACATTAATTGGTTTAGGCTTGAACAAGATGCATAAGACACGTGAACTAGAGGATACGCCGTCCGTGCGAGTAATGGTAAATTCGATATCTCACTTAGTGAAGATCATTGAAGAACGCGGGTAAGTAAACTGCCGAGGTTCCAAGCTTCTAGTTGGTTTTTGTAAGCGGAACGCGTTGGTGTGACATCTCGAAAGGATAAGCGGAATGAAACTTAATGAACTACGCGATAATCCCGGTGCCGTTAAAAAGGCTAAGCGCGTTGGCCGCGGATCTGGTTCTGGTAAAGGAAAGACTGCCGGACGCGGAATGAAAGGACAAAAATCTCGATCAGGGGTAGCAATTAATGGCTATGAAGGGGGGCAAATGCCGCTCTATCAGCGATTGCCAAAGCGCGGTTTCAATAAGCCAAATCGGAAATCCTATTCAATCGTTAACTTAGGGCTGATACAGAAATTTATAGATGCTCAAAAACTTGATCCAAAACAAGTAATTGATGAAACGCGGCTAGTCAAAAGCGGAGTGGTCCGACGCGTGCGTGATGGCGTACGAATACTGGCAAAAGGAGAATTAACTGTTGAACTCAATATGGAAGTAACAGGTGCTTCAAAGGCTGCTATTGCAATGATTGAAAAATTCGGTGGCTCCGTGAAGTTGAAGAGCTCAAGCTCAGTTGCGGATGACGCAATTACGCAATAGAGTCTTGTTTCTAGTCATTCACTTGCTTACTTGCTTACACGACTATATGGCTGGGTAACAACGCTTTACTAATTGCGTTCAGATCATTGTTGTACTGCTTAGAGAGAGATTAAACGGATGGTATCAGCAGCGGAACAAATGGCGGCCAATACAAGTTGGGCCGCTCTCGGTAAAGCCTCCGATCTGCGAAATCGCATATTATTTACTTTAGGTTTATTGATTGTTTATCGTCTTGGAACCTTTATTCCTGTCCCTGGGATTGATGGTTTGGCACTGCGTGAATTCATGGAGCAAGCCGGTCAAGGGATAGGCGGCATGGTTTCGATGTTTACCGGTGGCGCACTCGGGCGAATGGGTATTTTTGCTCTTGGCATCATGCCGTATATTTCAGCGGCGATTATCGTTCAGTTAATGGCAGCTATGGTTCCTTCAATGGAAGCTCTCAAGAAAGAAGGTGAGCAGGGTCGTAAGAAACTCAATCAATATACGCGTTACGGCACTGTTGCACTGGCAACTGTTCAGGCTTATGGATTGGCGATTTCCCTAGAGGCTGGCGATTTAGCAACTGATCCAGGGTTATTTTTTAGGTTATCTGTCTTAATTACGCTTGTTGGCGGCACTATGTTTCTTATGTGGTTAGGCGAACAAATCACTGCTCGGGGCGTTGGGAACGGTATTTCTCTCATCATTTTTGTCGGCATTATTGCTGAGTTGCCGTCAGCATTGGCGCAGTTCTTGGCTTCTGGTCGTTCAGGAGCACTTAGCCCCGCTTTAATCATTGGCGTCATTCTTATGGTTGTTGTTGCGATTACGTTCGTTGTGTTTATGGAACGAAGTCTGCGAAAGGTATCTATTCAGTATCCACGACAACAACGTGGTCAAAAAATCTACGATGGTGGATCGAGTCACTTACCCATTAAGGTCAACCCAGCTGGTGTTATTCCTGCGATTTTTGCATCGTCATTATTGTTATTGCCTATCACGATTTCAACTTTTTCTGGGGACAGTACGGGGCCAGTAATGGCAACGATCCTTGCTTATTTCGGTCCAGGACAACCATTATATCTTATTTTCTTTGCGGTCATGATTATATTTTTCACGTATTTTTATACGTTGAATGTGTCTTTTAAGCCCGATGATGTCGCTGATAATTTAAAAAAGCAAAATGGCTTTATTCCCGGTATAAGACCGGGACAGAAAACATCTGAGTATCTTGAGCGTGTTGTAAACCGTGTGCTTGTACTTGGGTCTGGATATATGGCACTGGTTTGCGTTCTTCCGGAAATTGTACGCGCGGAGCTGGGTGTTCCTTTTTTCTTTGGCGGTACTTCAATTTTGATTGTCGTGTCGGTTACTATGGACACTATTCAACAGGTTCAAAGTCATCTGTTGGCACATCAATATGAGCGGTTAATTGAAAAGAGCCAATTGCGTGGTAAGCGTAATAAATCAAAAAGTCGTCCCAAACAAATGCTACGGCGGTGATGGTGGAATAGAGCGAGGGGTTGATAGGTAACAACGCGCAGAAAATCTATCTTTTGGGGTTGACCAAGCGGTTCAATTTTCCTAGAAGGCAGGCTTTGCGACATTGAATGGCCTTAGATTGAATGTTCGATTTGAAGGTACGTTGTGATTGTTTGAATTAGATTTCAATATCGCGGTTGTGAAAAAAGAACTCGGTATCACGGGTTCGCAACAAAAAGGAATTTATTTGTGGCACGTATAGCGGGTATAAATATCCCAATATCAAAACGAGTACCAATTGCTTTAACTTATATTGCAGGTATAGGTCGAAGTTCGGCAAATGCGATTTGTATGGCGGTCAATATTGATCAATCGCGTCGAGTCAATGAATTATCTGATAACGAGCTTCTCGCAGTTCGAGAATATATTGATTCAAATTACGCTGTTGAAGGAGATATGCGGCGTGAGGTACAGATAAACATTAAACGCTTAATGGATCTTGGTTGTTATCGCGGGTTGCGTCATCGTCGAAATTTACCAGCACGTGGACAACGCACACACACAAATGCCCGCACCCGAAAAGGACCAGCAAGACCAATTGCTGGCAAGAAAAAATAAGAGGTGGAGTGATGGCACGAGATACAACGAGAATTCGTAAGAAAGCGAAAAAAAATATCGCCGATGGTATAGCGCATGTTAATTCCAGCTTTAATAATACAAAAATACTTATTTCTGACGTTCAAGGGAATGCAATCGCTTGGTCGTCTGCGGGAACAATGGGTTTTAAAGGTTCTCGAAAATCGACACCTTATGCCGCACAGCTTGCCGCTGAAGATGCTGGTAGAAAGGCACAAGAGCATGGCGTTAAGTCGTTGCAGGTGGAGGTTCAAGGCCCGGGGTCCGGTCGTGAGTCGGCACTACGCGCACTTGCCGCAATAGGTTTTGATATCTCATCAATTCGAGATGTAACCCCAATCGCTCATAACGGCTGTCGCCCGCCAAAACGTCGTCGTGTTTAATACAATTTCGGAACGGATTTTTGTTTCGTTCTAGTTAACATTTAACCTCGGGCGCCTTGAATTTCTCTGGACATGGGGACAAGGCAAGAATGGAGGCACTACATGATCCAAAAAAATTGGGCTGAGTTGATCAAGCCATCTCAGCTTACTGTCAAACCCGGAAATAATCCCGCGCAACAGGCCAGCCTTACTGCTGAACCTCTGGAACGTGGGTTTGGCTTGACGCTCGGTAACGCCTTAAGGCGGGTACTAATGTCGTCTTTACAAGGTGCAGCGATTACAAGTGTTCAAATTGATAATGTGTTGCATGAATTTTCCTCAATTGCTGGTGTGCGAGAGGATGTAACCGACATTGTTCTTAACTTAAAAGGCGTGCGTATTAATATGGAGGTCGAAGGCCCTAAGCGATTGTCAATTAACGCTCATGGCCCCTCTATTGTGACTGCTGGCGATATATCTGAGAGTGCTGATATTGCAGTACTGAATAAAGACCATGTAATTTGTCATTTGGATGAAGGCGCAGAAATCTACATGGAATTAACGGTCAATACCGGAAAAGGGTATATTTCCGCAGAGAAGAATAAACCTGAGGACGCGCCGATAGGGTTAATTCCAATTGATGCTATTTTCTCACCGGTGACTAAAGTTTCATATGAGGTGCAACCAACGCGTGAGGGACAAATTCTTGATTACGATAAGCTAACGATGAAGTTGGAAACTGATGGGTCTTTAACCCCTGAGGATGCGGTGGCTTTCGCAGCACGAATTTTGCAGGATCAATTAGCAATATTTATCAGCTTTGAAGAGCCAGAGACTGAGGGTCAAATTGATGATGATAAAGATTTAGGCTTTAATCCATTAATGCTGAAGAAGGTGGATGAACTAGAATTGAGCGTTCGCTCTGCGAATTGTTTGAAAAATGATAACATTGTTTATATTGGTGATTTGATTCAAAAAACCGAAACTGAGATGTTACGAACTCCAAATTTCGGACGGAAGTCACTCAATGAAATTAAAGAAGTTCTCTCGGGTATGGGGCTTCATCTTGGTATGGATTTAGATGAGTGGCCGCCTGAAAACATTGAAGATCTTGCGAAAAAACTTGAAGAGAATTATTAAGTTATGAAAATTCAGTTGTTTGATTAATGAGGTTGGGTGCGTAAGATAAGATTGACATTGGTCAAAATGACTGCAGTAATTAAAAAGTATTTTCTAAATCTATGTTAGAGCATTATTTTACGTCGGGAGTTTAAGGAGAAGAAAATGCGTCACGCAAGAGGCTATCGTCGTCTTAATCGAACGCACGAGCATCGTAAGGCTTTGTTTGCCAATATGGCAGGGTCATTGATTGAGCACGAGCAAATAAAGACAACCCTCCCGAAAGCTAAAGAACTTCGTCCAATTATGGAAAAACTTATTACCCTTGCTAAACGTGGAGATTTGCATGCGCGCCGTCAGGCTGCTGCGAAGTTAAAACAAAATCAATATGTTTCAAAACTCTTTGATATATTGGGACCACGATATAATGAGCGCCAAGGTGGTTATGTTCGTATCATCAAGGCTGGATTTCGCTATGGCGATCAGGCGCCAATGGCGTTTATTGAGTTAGTCGAACGTGATACAACTGCAAAAGGTGCAAGTGACAGAGATCTCGTAGAAGATGAAAGGTAGGACGAGGGATGAGTAATCATTCTCTGGTCAGTTTTGAATGTGAATGAGATGTTTGATTATTCAATATGCCGTTAAAATCCTGTTCTCTAGGACGGGGTTTGATGTTCAGTATATCAAGACATATACCAGATTTTTTGGCATGACAGTTGAATAGACCTGAAAGAATAGACTGTCTTTTAAATAGTTTTGTTTGATGCAAATTTGGCAATATGTATTTGTGTTTAGTCAACACAAATGAGAATAGTTTTGATTCAACATTTGAAATATTGCTTTAAGGGACTTTTTTTCATTGCGATTACTGAGTTGTGTTTTTGTTGTTTTACTGTTCTGTGGTGCTACACTTGTAACAGAAGAGCGTGTCCCCCAAAGTCACTCTGAAATTTCGTTATCTTTTGCGTCAGTTGTACGTCAAGCCGCACCAGCTGTTGTGAATATACACGCGAAAGTTATTCGTCCTGGACGGACAAGTTTTTTTAATGACCCATTTTTTTCGGATTTCTTTCGTGACTTTGGGACTGTAAGGCCTAGGGTGCAAAATTCTTTAGGATCAGGGGTAATTCTATCGGCGCAGGGTATTGTTGTTTCAAATTATCATGTTGTTGGTCAGGCGACCGATATTCGTGTTGTATTAAGTGACAGACGTGAATTTTCGGCGCGGGTTCTTCTTGGTGATAAGGAGAGCGACCTTGCGATTTTGCAACTTGAAGGCGGTGTTG
The DNA here is from genome assembly GCA_026710055.1 of Aestuariivita sp. Taxonomy (GTDB): domain Bacteria; phylum Pseudomonadota; class Alphaproteobacteria; order Rhodobacterales; family Rhodobacteraceae; genus JAPORY01. The sequence continues at coordinate 14,989 of JAPORV010000325.1, read as the reverse complement.
ATTTACCATTTCTGGAAATACGTGACAGCGACCGTGTTGAAGTGGGTGAACTTGTGCTTGCCATTGGTAATCCTTTTGGTGTTGGGCAGACAGTAAGTTCAGGTATTGTATCAGGTTTGGCACGTACGATATCGGCATCGAAAAGCGCACGCGGGTATTTTATACAGACAGACGCGCCCATAAACCCTGGTAATTCTGGCGGCGCACTTATTGATATTTCAGGTAAGTTGATTGGTATAAATACGTTGATTTTATCTCGCTCTGGTGGTTCGAACGGAATCGGGCTCGCTATTCCCGCTAATCTTGTTGGTCAATTTGTTGACCAAGCAATGCAAGGAGCGATCAGATTTCAGCGACCATGGGCGGGCATTGAAGGACAATCGATTGACTCAGATCTTGCAAACAGTCTTGGGATGAAAGTGCCAAGGGGTGTATTGATATCTGAGGTGCATCAACATAGTTCGTTTCTTGCTGCAGATATAAGAGTTGGTGACATTATCACTCATGTTGATGAATTAGAGGTAAACTCAATATCTGAAATGCATTTTCGTATGTCGGTTGCAGGTATGGGTCATAGGGCGAAAGTGACCCGTTTAAGAGATGGCATAACTAAAGATCTAGAAGTGGCGATGATTGTACCGCCTGACGAACCGCCGAGTTTAGTTCGCACCCTTGGAAATCAAACGGCCCTGCCCGGATTGAAGCTTGCCATCGTCAATCCTTTGCGGATTGAAGAATTTGATTTACCTTTATCAGCTAGCGGTATTTTGGTAATTGAAACTGGTCAATTCGGTGGGCGGGTCGGATTGCGGTCCGGTGATGTCATTCTTGGCCTTAATGGTCAGAAAACTGAAACTGTTGAAGATTTTGTTCGAGAATTTGTTTTGTTTGGACGACTTGTACAAATTGATCTTCTTCGCGATAAACAAAGACTAGCAATACGTTTACGAATTTAAGAAATGGGTACCTCGACGAGTGGTGTCTTTTGAATAATTGGGTTTTGGTCGTTATGAAGATTTGAAAGCGGTATTCGAAGTACTTGAATTGGAGAAAGAATGGCATACAAAATAAATTTAATGACATTTTCAAGTATTTGTAACTGTTGCAATCAGTAAGGCAAAAACGGTTATGTTCTCTACAGTTATTCAAGTTGCCATTGGTGGTGCGATTGGTGCTGTGTTGCGTTATACGGCAGGACTAGGGTTGATTCGGTTCATCGGGCACACAGAAATTCCGTTAGGAGTTCTCTTTGTGAATATTGTTGGATCATGCCTTTTGGGTATCTTTGCCGCAACCGCTACTCAACGTGATTTCGCTGTATTTTCACCTTTTGTTGTGACTGGTTTGCTTGGCGGCTTTACCACATTCTCGGCGTTTTCTTTGGAAACATTTACGCTTATTGAAAAAGGCCAATTGGTACTTGCTGTTCTTTATGTGTTTCTATCTGTTGTTGGTTCGATTTCCGGGCTTATGACTGGATTTTGGTTAATGCGAATAAGTTTGACATGAGTGCTGTGACGATTGTTAAAGTGACGGAAGAGGATGAAGATCAAAGGCTGGACCGTTGGCTGAGGCAGAGATCCCCCAGTTTAGTTCAAAGCAGAATTGAAAAGATGTGCCGCAAGGGTGAATTGCGCATTGATGGTCGGCGGGTTAAAGCGTCAACACGTCTTGAGATTGGTCAGAACATTCGCATTCCGCCTCTTTATGAGATATTTCCTTCACCGACGATTTCAAAAATATTTGTTCGAGATTCTGATATTGAGATGATTCAGTCGGCGGTCATTTACAAAGATGAGCATGTTATCGCATTGAATAAACCGTCGGGATTATCGGTTCAGGGTGGGAGTGGTCAGAAAAGTCATATTGATGGGCTAGGAGAGTTTTTACGGTATGATCATGCGGAGAATCCGCGTCTTGTACACCGATTGGATAAAGAAACTTCCGGCGTATTACTTCTAGCACGGACCCGTAGCTCGGCTACTGCACTCACTGCGAGTTTTCGGCAACAAAAAATAAAAAAAAATTATTGGGCTTTAGTGGTGGGTGTGCCATTTCCGCAAGCTGGTGAAATTTCTTTTGGGTTAGTTAAGCGACAGATTGAAAGCAGTGATACTGATGGCCGAAAGATGATTGCGGTTCGGCCAGAACAAGTGAAACATACGCCTCATGCAAAGTATGCATATACTCGCTATGAAACGATTGACCATATTTATTCTCTCGCGGCGTGGATTTCGTTGGAACCGGTGACTGGTCGTAGTCATCAACTTCGTGCACATATGGCTGAGATTCGCTGTCCAATAATTGGTGATCAAAAGTATGGATCATTAGTGCAGAAAAACAGTTTTCACGATGTAGACCATTCAATTAAGAAAATCATTGCCAGTAGAAAACTACATCTGCATGCACGATCAATTTGTATTGAGCATCCTAACACGGGGCATGATCTTTGTTTAACTGCAGATTTACCTCAACATATGGCTCATTCATGGCGTACCTTGGGTTGGGAAACTGATATATCTGTGAGTGAACTGTCACATGGCGTTAGTCAAGCAGGTGGATTATCACGGTCTTTGCAGAGATGAGTAATTGGGTGGCGAGGCGTTTTTGGCAAGATGTTGAGGTGAAACATTCATCGAGTGGTTGGAAGATTTTATTGGATCAATATTTTGCAAGGACGCCGGGTAAATCAATTTTGTTGTTACCAGCCCGTTCATTAGCTGAGCAGATTGCATCGGAATGGTCGGCGCAGGATAGTATTATCTCAATCCAATCAATGCCATTCACGCGGCTTGCCAATACGGCCATTGACAAGGTTTCGGCGCATACTGATGAGATTGTGAGGGCGGTTGTTGCATATGGAGATAGTGATCTTCTTTGTTATCGGGCAGATAAACCGGAGGAGTTAATTCGCCGCCAATCTGAAAATTGGGATATGGTACTAGCGTGGGCTGTCAAAGCCTTAGGCATTAGACTTGAAATTCGTTATGGTGTTATTCACCGGTCACAGCCGTTGCGCGTTATTCGCACATTAGAGAAACATGTACGATCCTTAACGCCATTTCATCTGACTGCGTTCTTTGAGCTTGTTACGCTCTCTGGTTCTATTGTGCTTGCGTTTGCTGCGATTAGAAATTGGCGAGAAACTGAGACAATTTGGCAATTATCCCGCTTAGACGAACTTTGGCAAGAAGAGCTCTGGGGGCGTGATAATGATGCTCAGCAAGCGACTGAAATAAAAAAAACAGCTTTCTGTCAGGCAAAATTATTCTTCGATCTTGCAAGTGATAAGAACCAAGCATGACAAAAATTGATTTCATTCTATTGTGCTAACGAACAGCTGCTGTGCAAGAGTTGTCACGGACGTTTTTTGATGTGAAGAATGATAGAATATTAGTTCATACTAAATCAATGATTGTTAATTACGAAATCAATTTTTTAGCAGGATTTCTTGGATAGAATTTTTTCTTTATTGTGATAAATCTTGAGGTATTTTAGGTAGATTTAAGAATTTTCCATTTGGTTTCGTCAATAATGTTGAAGCACTAAGGTTAACCAAGGTAATCAATTCGTAGAGGGGTTGATGAGATAATTTTGTTCTTGTCATTGACTTTTTGTCTTTAAATAAACATTTAAAGAATTATTGTGACAAATAACAAATTTGTGATAATATTTGATTCTATGCTTGTTTGAATATTGTCTGTATGTATTCGAAAATAAATTCTATTGGAGTTTAAAATGAAATTACTTAATTTTCTTGGTGTTGCCGCCGCGGTCGTTCTCGGTGCTGGCACTGTTGCCGCTGCTACGTTAGACGACGTACAGGCACGCGGCAAGCTCAATTGCGGCGTAAATACTGGTTTGGTCGGTTTTGCAGCTCCTGATGCAAATGGTGAGTGGGATGGTTTTGATGTTGCTGTGTGTCGTGCTGTTGCTGCGGCTGTTTTAAATGATCCGTCAGCTGTTGAATTCATTTCGCTGACTGGAAAAACACGCTTCCCCGCGCTTAGCTCTGGTGAGGTGGATATGTTGTCACGAAACACAACGTGGACATTTTCGCGAGATGTTGACCTCAAATTTGAATTCGTTGGTGTCAACTACTATGATGGACAAGGGTTTATGGTTCCACGTTCATTGAATGTATCTTCGGCGACAGAGCTAGACGGTGCGACAGTTTGTATTCAAACTGGAACTACTACAGAGTTAAATTTGGCAGACTTCTTTCGTTCAAATAATATGAGCTATGACCCTGTTCCAATTGAGACAAATGCAGAGGCTCGTCAGCAATATATTGCAGGTTCTTGCGATGTTTATACAACTGATGCATCGGGTTTGGCTGCAACGCGGGCAAACTTTGAGAATCCAAGTGATCACGTATTGCTACCTGAGATTGTATCAAAAGAACCTTTAGGGCCGTTGGTACGTCATGGTGACCATGAGTGGGGTGACATTGTTCGCTGGACACTTAATGCACTTATTGCTGCTGAGGAACTAGGAATTACATCGGCAAATGTCAATGAACTTGCTGGTGGTACAAATAGTCCAGAGGTTAGCCGAATTCTTGGTACGGAAGGCAATCTAGGTGAAATGCTCGGTCTTGATGCTGAGTGGGCCAAGCGTGTGATTGCTGCTGTTGGAAATTATGGTGAGATTTTTGCTAAGCATCTTGGTGAATCTACACCGATTGGCCTTGAGCGCGGTTTGAATGCACAGTGGACTGAAGGCGGTTTACTGTATTCACCACCATTTCGTTAAGAATAAAAAAGGGCGTGGATTATTGTCTACGCCCTTTGTTTTTATTGTGGTGCCGTTAACATTAGGTATTCAAGGTGTTTGAACATGCGTGCGTTTTTGTGCGTCATTAACGCTGAATGCTTACTTGGTAATTTGTAAGGGTACCCATGTCTGCTCCTTCGCAAGCCTCCTTTAAGATATCGATGCTGCTGAATGATACGCGGTATCGAGGCTATACATTTCAGTTCACATCATTACTCCTGTTGTTTGTTACCTTTTCTTATCTGGGCAGCAATCTCATTCGAAATCTTGAAGAGGCCGGATTGAATATCTCCTATGCTTTTTTGGGAGAGCCTGCGGGATATGACATCAATCAGCGTCTGATTGACTATACGAGTCAATCAACGCATATGCGGGCAACTATTGTTGGTGTGCTAAATACTTTGCTTGTTGCATTTCTGGCATGTCTGTCCGCTACAATACTTGGTGTTGTTGTTGGCGTTTTGAGATTATCAAAGAATTGGTTGATTTCCAAGTTAATGGCTGTTTATGTTGAGGCATTTCGCAATGTTCCTGTTCTCATCTGGATCATAATTGTTTTCACAATAATGACGGCCGTTCTTCCTTCTCCGAGGGCTTTTCGGGGGGAAGATCCTTCAGCCAGTATGATCTTTGATGCGATAGCCTTCACTAATCGGGGTGTATATATTCCAGCACCGGTTTTCGGTGCAGGTTCTTTGATCATCATATTTATTTTTCTAACGTCAATATTGGCTATATTCTGGTATCGTCGTTATGCAACAAAATTGTTGTACGGTACAGGAAAATTATTGCCGGTTTTTTGGCCATCAATGGCGATTTTATTTGTTCCGTCATTTGTCGTTTTTTTTGCTCTTGGGCAGCCCATTTCTTTAGATTATCCGTCATTGACAGGCTTTAATTTTTCTGGTGGATGGACTGTCAGAGGTTCATTAATTGCACTTTGGTTTGCTCTTGCGATTTACACAGGGGCTTTTATTGCAGAGAATGTTCGGGCGGGAATTCTTGCGATTTCTGTTGGGCAAACTGAAGCTGCTGCTTCACTGGGATTACGTCCTAATCGCGTGATGAACCTCGTCATTCTACCGCAAGCACTTCGAGTGATAATCCCCCCATTAATTTCGCAATTCCTGAATATAACAAAGAACAGCTCTTTGGCGATTGCAGTGGGGTACATGGACATCACTGGGACATTGGGTGGAATCACATTGAATCAAACGGGTCGCGCGATTGAAGCAATCTTGTTGCTAATGCTTTTTTATCTTCTGATTTCACTCTCAATTTCAGCGATAATGAATGTATACAACAAGACTGTGAGCCTAAAGGAGCGTTAGAATGGCTGCAAAAAAGTCAAACGTTGCATTCGTGCGTGAGACCCAATTGCCCGAATTACCGCCACCATCAATTGAAACAGGCTTGATCAAGTGGATGCGAGTTAATTTATTTGGTGGTATTTCCGGAACGTTTTTAACATTAGTGTCACTATTTGCAATCTACTACATTTTATCGGGTGTCTTGCCTTGGATTTTCAATGGTATTTGGGACACAAGCAATGTTCGTGAATGCAAAAAAGCTCTTGAAGGGGCTTCCGGCGGGTGTTTTTCTGTTTTGCGCGAACGTTGGTATCAACTGTTATTCGGCATTACGTATCCTCCTGATCAGTATTGGCGTCCGTCGATTGCATTTGTACTGTTATTTTTGGCGTTAATGCCTGTGTTATTTGCACAAATTCCACGGGTATTACTGATCTTTTCGGGCCTTTATCCATTTATTGCGTTTTGGTTGATTTGGGGTGGTACGATTGTGGCGCCGCTCGTTGCTTTAGCTGGTTTTTTTGTGGCTTATTTTGTCTATCAGAATTTGGTTAATCAGAGCTTTGCAGTTGGAGCTGTTGCTGGGTTGTTCGCTGCCATTATGACTTGGTGGGTTGGAAGCTTTGTCATAAGGTTTGCCACAGAGATGAACGTCATAGCCCTTGAGGCAGTAGCATCTCGGGACATGGGCGGATTTATGTTGAACATGATTCTTGGTGTGATTTGCGTATTTCTGTCATTGCCATTGGGGATTTTGTTGGCTTTAGGTCGTCAAAGTTCAATGCCGATAATTAAGTGGATTTGTGTCATTTTTATTGAATTTATTCGCGGCGTACCACTTATTACGTTGCTATTTGTTGCAAATGTTGTTTTGGCTTATTTCTTACCGCCTGGCACAACGTTTGATCTCATTTTGCGTGTTATCATTATGATTACGTTCTTTGCAGCAGCCTATATTGCGGAAGTTATTCGTGGTGGTTTGGCGGCTCTTCCAAGAGGTCAATATGAAGCTGCGGATAGTGTTGGACTAGATTATGCTCAGTCGATGCGTTTGATTATACTTCCTCAAGCCTTGAAGATATCAATTCCTGGCATTGTTAATGTTGCAGTTGGGCTTTTTAAGGATACGACATTAGTGTCTGTTATTGCGATGTTTGATATTGTCGGAATGATTCGAGGACCAATTCTTGCTTCAACAGATTGGAGTGGTGTCTATTGGGAACTTTGGTTGTTTGCTGCTTTGCTGTTTTTTGTTATCTGTTATGGAATATCGCAGTATTCGCAATGGTTAGAGCGCCAACTTGCAACTGATCGGCGTTAGGGAGGAAAAAATGAATGAATCTGTTTTGGCGCATTCAGCTGGCGGAGATAGTGATACGAATAAAGTTATGATTTCTATTGAAAGAATGAACAAGTGGTTTGGTTCTTTTCATGTTTTGCGGGATATCGACCTGACTGTGTATCAAGGAGAGCGTATTGTTATTGCGGGGCCGTCTGGTTCAGGTAAGTCAACCTTAATTCGTTGTATTAATGCTTTGGAAGAACATCAGCAGGGATCAATCATGGTTGATGGTACGTTATTAAGTTCTGATATTAAAAATATTGATACTATTCGTTCTGAAGTTGGGATGGTTTTCCAGCATTTTAATCTTTTTCCGCATTTATCGATACTTGAGAATTGTACCTTGGCTCCAATTTGGGTTCGTAAGACACCGAAAAAGGAAGCAGAGGAGACAGCGATGCATTTCTTAGAGAAAGTGAAGATTCCAGAACAGGCTGACAAGTATCCTGGACAGCTTTCTGGTGGGCAACAGCAACGGGTCGCTATTGCTCGGTCACTTTGTATGCGTCCGAGAATAATGCTGTTTGATGAGCCTACATCTGCGTTAGATCCTGAAATGATTAAGGAAGTTCTTGATACGATGGTTGAGCTGGCGGAAGAGGGCATGACAATGATTTGTGTTACCCATGAAATGGGGTTTGCTCGTCAAGTCGCCAATCGTGTTATTTTCATGGACGAGGGTCAGATTGTGGAACAAAATGAGCCCGAGGAGTTCTTTAACAATCCGAAGTCACCCCGAACGCAACTCTTTCTTAGTCAAATCCTTGGGCACTAAAATTAGTGCTCAATTGGTAGTCTGTTGCGATTACCTTTCAATTCAAGGGCTTATATACATTACTTGACAAAGATGAAATTGTGTTGACCAAGTAACCTCAATCAACGTGAAAGACAGGTAAATCAAGGGCGATACCGGGTTGTACTATCCATATCGTCATCCTATTTAGGGATGAATTATTCTGTATCAAACGAAGTATATAAGTCCCCAATTCAAGGTGAAGTTTCTTTTGGCTTGGACTTTGAAATAAAATTACTGAACTAAAAAATCACCTTTTCTTTATTACTTTATCTGAGTGCGATCTTCTTTTTAAATATCAACTGAGATAAAGTATATGGTTTGTGATTAGAGTAAATTCTCGTTATTTTTTATACCAAAGAAATTTTTTGATGGTTGATGGGATCGCATGTCTTATCTCAGAAGAAGTGCGGTATGCGCTTTACGATTTAAAAAGACTTGGCATTGCCAGTAATGACATAGCTTTAACCGCGTTTCCGCATGTTGGTGTGAAGAATTCATTTTTAAATCGTTTAACCGAGGAGAAAGAACTAGAGACTGTTTTAATTGATTATTTGAGAGAGTGCCTCATAACCCGGCAAAGGAGATAAATCTATCTTGCATCATTAAAATGCATCGCAAGTATAGCGTGATCAAGGTCTTTTAATAGCTAGTGTCTGTTAAAAAACCCCTAAATTCACTAGTAAAATATTGAAAACATGTACTTTTCTGATGCGTTTGTTTCTGCGAAGATTTCCGATATTTGGTACAATTTCTTAATATTTTACATGATTTCCATTGAATCAGCCAATCTTCGCTAAATTAAAGAACAGGCGTCCACATATTTCGGTTAAGTCAACACGTTGAAAAATATACTTTTATGCATAGTAAACTCTTGAAATTTAAGAAAAATAGAGGTTTTTTAACAGACACTAGCTACTTTTTAAAGTCGATTTTGTATGATTTCTAGCGTTATGTTTTTTTATCGGAGTATGATGACATATTGTGATCATGGTCTGATGATGTTGCGCCATTACGAGAAAAGAATGAGGTCGTACTGATGATGTCAGGACAAGGAGACCTCAGAACATTCCAGTGTGTTGGTCTTTCTATTGATCTTGAAATAGGAAAGAACAACCGGATTTATGCATTCGGGGCGGTCCGCACGGATAGCGCTGAAAAATTCACCTATGCAGGGGGTGATATAGACCAGGCACTCAACCGTCTTGAACATTTTGCACGCGGATCTGATTTTATACTTGGCCATAATATCATTGAACATGATCGACCTTACCTTCAAGCTGTACACCCCCATCTGTCTCTTTTAAATTTTCCAGTCATTGATACATTACGATTAAGTCCTCTCGCATTTCCGCGCAATCCGTACCATCACCTTGTCAAGCATTATCAAGATGGAGGTCTGAACTGCGGTCGGATAAATGTTCCTGAGCGCGATGCCAGTCTTTCACTTGATCTGTTTGAAGATGAATGTGATGCGTTGTCGAATATGTCACCGGATTTACTGACCGCGTGGCACAGGCTTTGCACGCCTAAACATACAACAATTGATAGCGCTTTGGACTTACTCTTTTGTTCTTTCCGTGGTGCAGATCGACCTTGTGCTGATGAGGCCTATCAGGTCATTTTGAACCTTTTGAAGTCGAAAACATGCACCACTCAGTGCGACAAAATACTCAAAAATCTTCATCGGTTTAATTGGGATTTGGCGTACATGATGGCTTGGTTATCGGTGTCAGGGGAGAACTCTGTGATGCCCCCGTGGGTACGGCATCAATTTCCAATAGCACGGAAGCTTGTTCACTTTCTACGTGATACACCCTGTTATGATCCACAGTGCGCGTATTGCCAAGAATTCCATAATGCCACAAAAGAATTAAAACGTTGGTTTGGATATGATACGTTTCGACCAGAACCGCGTCATAACGGGTGGTCCATGCAACAAACCATTGTTGAAAATGTTATGGCGGGTAACCATGTGCTTGGTATTTTGCCAACAGGCACGGGAAAATCACTTTGTTATCAAATACCGGCTCTCTCGCGCTACTATAAAACCGGGGCGCTGACGATTGTCATCTCACCTTTGGTGGCGTTGATGAATGATCAGGTTGCGGGGCTTGAACGTCGAGAAATTCATCATGGCGTGACGATTAATGGGATGTTATCCATTCCTGAACGAAAGGATGCTCTGGAACGCATCCGATTAGGCGATGCCGCTCTTCTTTTACTCTCTCCTGAACAACTACGCTCACGCACCGTGCGGGACGCGATTGATCAACGTAATATTGGTATGTGGGTTATTGATGAAGCGCATTGTCTGTCAAAATGGGGACATGATTTCCGACCGGATTATCGGTATGTTGGACGGTTTATTCAGGAAAAAACTGACAAGAAAGCTATACCACCTGTTTTATGTTTAACTGCAACGGCAAAACCGGATGTTGTGAATGATATTGTGACCCATTTCCGTGAAAAACTAGACATTAATTTCGCGATTTTTAATGGAGGGACAAAACGTCATAATCTAACATTTAAGGTCATCCCTACCACAACAGCTGATAAAATGGATGATCTGTACACAACACTCTCCTTTTATTTGTCTAATGAGATCACAGGAAGCGCCATTATTTACTGTGCAACCCGCGCGCGTAGCGAAAATATTGCTGAATTTTTACAATTTAAGGAGGTGGCGGCTGAGTGTTATCACGCAGGACTGTCCCCGGAGATTAAAGCCGATGTTCAGAAGCGCTTTCTCGACGGGGATATCAACACAATATGTGCAACGAATGCATTTGGCATGGGTATTGATAAATCGGATGTTCGGGTCGTTATTCATGCCGATATCCCTGGATCTCTTGAAAATTACTTTCAAGAAGCTGGTCGCGCCGGGCGGGATCAGCAGCAGGCATATTGTATCCTTCTTTATACCCAAGATGATGTTGAAGAACAATTTAAGTTGTCAGCACACGGGCGTTTGACACGTACGGATATTAACGCGGTCTTAAAATCTCTCCGCAATCTCGACCGACGTAAACGATTTAACGGTGCTGTTGTTGCCACCATGGGCGAAATACTGGGTGCCGATGACGAGCATGAATTTTACCGTGATACCTTGTCTGATGATACACGTATTCGCACATCCATTGCCTGGCTTGAAGAGGCTGACTTCTTGACACGGGACGAAAATAGAGTGTCAATATTTCCATCGTCTCTCAGGGTTCATTCATGTGATGAGGTTTTCAAAAAACTTCGAAAACAATCCACATTGACATCGACATATCGAGAGGCTCTCGCCGCTATAGCAGCAGAGCTGATTAATGCCGATAAAGATGAAGGTATTTCGACGGATGACCTGATGATACGATCAGGACTATCCGCCGAAAGAGTCCGTCGTGCGCTCTATGATCTTGAGAAATTCGGTATTGCCAGTAACGACACGATATTAACTGCATTTGTTCATGCCGGAGTGGAACGATCGTCTCAAAAACGGTTAGCGAAGGCGAATGCCCTAGAAGTCGCTCTTATTGAACATATGCGCGACATGGCTCCCGATATTGGTAAAGGTGATACCTCAACTCTTCATTTGCGCCGTGCGACACAAATTATTCGTGATCAAAACGAGATTGACCCTCTTCCCGATCAATTGCTTCGACTTATTCAAGGGATTGCGTATGATGGTCGTGGCGAAGATAAAAGTGCAAAAGGAAGCCTGTCGATCCGACGACTTGATACGGAAAACGTTCGAATAACACTTCATCGCACGTGGGATAATGTGATTCAATGGGCTGAAATCCGCCGTGCCGCGGCTGAAAAGGTCCTTAATGAGTTGCTTACATGCGTCCCGAATGCGATTCGTGGGATTGATATTCTTGTTGAAACTACATTGGGAAAACTCTTGCAGGTTATTGAAGCAGACATGACCCTAAAAAGTCGCGTTCGAGAACCTGGCAAGTTGATGGATCGATCACTATTGTGGTTACATGATCAGAAGATCTTACGTCTTAATAAAGGATTAGCCGTGTTTCGACCGGCGATGACGATAAATTTAAAAGCAAATGAACAGAGTCGGGGATTTTCAAAGAGTGACTTTGAGCCGTTATCCATTCATTATGAAGGACAAATACTTCAGATTCATATTATGGAACAATTTGCAAAACGTGGATGTGCGGTGGCCGGTGAGGCCTTACAATTAGCACTTGATTATTTTTGCCTTGATGAGAAATTGTTTTTGCAGAAGTGGATGAAGGGGAAAAGTCGGCAGATCAAGCGTCAAACCACACCACAATCATGGACACGTATTGTTGAATCATTACACAATCCTGTTCAACAGGAAATTGTTTCGGATGATCGTGAACAAACTAATGTTCTTGTTCTCGCGGGACCGGGTTCTGGAAAAACTCGCGTTCTCGTTCACCGAATTGCCTATCTTATTCGTATTCGGCGCGAAAAGGCGACAGGCATTCTCGCATTGGCGTTTAATCGCCATGCTGCCCTTGAGATACGTCAACGTTTAAAAAGCCTGATCGGTAATGATGTAAAAGGGGTCACCGTCTTAACATATCACGGACTCGCAATGCGGTTGGTTGGCGCAAGTTTTATTGGGCGGCACGAAACGCCCGATGATGAAACATTTAATGATGTAATTCGAAAAGCGATTGGGCTCCTGCAAGGCACGGAGTTACTTCCAGAGGAGGCCGATGAACGGCGTCAACGCTTATTACATGGGTTTCGGTGGATCCTTGTTGATGAATATCAGGATATTAATGCTGATCAATATGAATTAATTAGCGCACTGGCCGGTCGAACGCGCGATGAAGACACAGGAAAACTCACTCTCTTTGCTGTTGGGGATGATGATCAAAATATTTATGCATTTAACGGTGCATCGGTGAAATTTATTCGACAATTTGAGGATGATTATGGGGCAAAACCGCGCTATTTAACCGATAATTATCGATCGACAGATCATATCATTAAAACCGCGAACGTGCTCATCAAATCAGCCCGTGAACGTTTAAAAATAAATGACGAGATCACGATTAATAAACGGCGGCGAACCGACCCGCCAGGGGGATTCTGGCAGGATTGTGACCCTATCGCACGTGGAAAAGTACAAATTCTTCAGGTCGGAGAAACTATTGATCAACAATCCGACAATGTCATCACGGAGTTAATTCGACTTTCTCACTGCTCGGAACAGTGGGATTGGGCGCGGTGCGCGGTGATTGGGCGCCAATGGCAATATCTGAAGCCTATTTATGATCGATGCAAATTTCATCCCTTATCGGACACAATAAACGCTCAAATGGCAAATGAAACCATTCCGAGCTTTTGGCGCTTACGGCAAACACAGCGTTTTCTGGATTGGATTCGGAATCATCCATCCAAAATGATTGAAATCTCTCTCTTGAAACACAATGTAAGCGCTAAAAGCGCGGACCCATGGTATGGATACCTCTACCAGGCGATCACAGAATATCACGATGAAACAGAACGCACCGAGACCCCAGTTGATTATTTCGTGGAATGGCTCGCCGAATGGAGCCGTGACATCCGCCGCCGTCAACATGGACTTTTACTTGTAACTGCACATCGTGCAAAAGGCCTTGAATTTGATCATGTGGTCGTTCTGGATGGCGGATGGGCGACAACCTCATCCCGTAATAGTCTTGATAGCGAACGGAGGCTTTATTATGTTGCGATGACTCGTGCGATTCAAACACTCACATTAGCGCAATTTGATACGAAACCGCTTGCATTTCACGCCGATATTAAGCACCTTTCCACAACGCATTATCGGACTCAGGAATTGACATCCTCATTATATGAGGGGCGCCAGAAACACATTCTGCAGCTTGCGCTTGAGGAGATTGATCTTGGTTTTACCGGGAGGTATCCGGTGAATCATTCCATTCATCATGCGGTGGCGGCACTGTCAATTGGCGATCCACTAGTAGTACAGATGACACAAAACAGGTCATGGATTCTACTGAACAGCGAAAATCGTATCTTAGGACGGTTTTCAAAAAAATTTACTATGCCCAAATCAATGTCTGTCGAATCTGCTTATGTCTTTGCCATTCTCAAAGGAACACGTCAGTGGTCTGATGAAAAATATCACGATCGGCTTCAGTCTGAACAGTGGGAAATCATTATACCCGAGCTTATTCTAACTCCCAAATATTCTTGTAATTATAATGAATAGTAATCTACGCCCTTAGAATTGTCAAGACTTGAAAGGATCAGGATCCTTAATCTCATATGGGGACAGTATATCCAATTCTATTGGTACTTCGAATCCCCCACGTTGGATAATGTAGCTCTGGAAAGAGGGGATCGGACAGGTTAAAGCGTGATCTAAGGGATCAGTTGAGCGATGCTGCAAGGCACCACAATGGATGAGTTCAGTGACATAGGTTGTGTCATTTTTTCCCTGAGGAACGCGCCATTCGCTACCCTGTTCGGACTCCTTGTAGGTTTCAACTGCATCAACAACTTCACCGAAGGTTAAACCCTCACCTTTGATGTCCGCGTTTACCACCTCTAACATCACGCGTCCGGCAAGCCTTCGTGATGCAATCATCGAGTTACTGTACTGGCTAGCATAATATCCGCGTCGAAGTGTATCTGCGTGTGTTTGGACAGCGTCCCAATCTGGGATGCGATCTGCTTGACCATCAACATCCTTTTGAAGCAGGGCTTCCGCCAGCGCCCGTTGTGCCCAGTGTACATGCCGTGGCCAGCCATCAGTGGAGGTCATCAGCGCATCAA